>NZ_JBKDTZ010000111.1:0-40623 GCF_046339755.1 Acidovorax sp.
TCGTCCGAAAAGCTCGGGTGGTGCTGGAGCTTGCGCTCCAGCACCTCCTCATAGTGCTGGGTGCGGCGGATGTGGTTGCCGGTCTCGTTGTCGCGCGTCTCGGCCAGCGAGGCCATGGCGCGGATGGTGCCGTCCTGCAGCTCCACGACCTCGCGCGTGCGCTTGGCCACCTCGTCCTCCAGGTACTGGTTCTGGCGCGCCAGCATGTCGCGGGCGCGCTTGAGCAGCAGGTGGTTGCGCACCCGCGCCAGCGTGATGGCGGGGTTGACGGGCTTGGTGATGTAGTCCACGGCCCCAAGCTCCAGGCCGACGGTCTCGTCGTCCGTGGCGCTCATGGCCGTGAGGAAGATCACCGGGATGTCCTCGGTGTCGGGGTTGAACTGCAGGCGGCGCAGCACCTCGTAGCCGTCCATCTCGGGCATCATGATGTCCAGCAGGATCAAATCGGGCTTGGCTTCGCCCGCCACGATCTGCAGTGCCCGCTCGCCGCTGTTGGCCAGCTTGACCTTGTAGTCCGGGCGCAGCAGGTCGCTCATCAGCGACAGGTTGTCGGGCGTGTCGTCCACCACCAGCACCGTGCACCTGCCGCTGGATTCCATGGGATTGTTCATGTCGTGGGTCCTCCTTGTATCGCTGGGCCGGGCAGAGGGGCTGCCCGCAGCAGTGCCAGTGCGTCCGTGAAGATGTAGCTGTCCAGGGCCCGCTTCATCTCGCCGTAGACCGGGCCCAGGAGCGCCTGCAGGGCAGGGGCCGAGTCCTTGAACAGCTCCACGGCGTCCGAGTCGTCGTCCGCCAGCAGCGCGTCCAGGCGCGCCAGCAGTTGCTGCGCCTCGGCGGGGTCCACCACGGCCGGGGGCGCTGCGGCTTCCTGGGCGGGCAGTGCATGCTGCAGTGCCTCCACCAGGGCCTGGCATGCCTTGCCCAGTGGGGCGAGCAGGGCGGCCAGGGTGCCCGCGTCCGCGCCGTCTGCAATGGCTTTTTCCGCCGCCGCGGCCAGATGGGCCAGGTGGGCCGCGCCAATGGTGCCCGCCGTGCCCTTGAGGGTGTGCATGCTGCGCAAGGCGTCGTCGCGCTGGCCTGCGGCCAGGAAGGCCTGCGTGTTCTGCACCGCCGACGCCTGGCCGGCGGTGAACTTGCGCAGCAGGCTTTCATAGGCGGCGGGCTTGCCCAGCACGCGGCGCAGGCCGGCGGCCGTGTCCAGCCCATCGATGCGCGTGAGCGGCCCATGGAGCACATCCGCGGACTGCGCTGGCGTTGCTCCAGCCGCCTCCAGCCCATCCTGTGCTTCGCCGCGCGCCGGCACCCACTGCAGCAACTGGGCGAACAGTTCGTCGGGGTCGATGGGCTTGGTCACATGGCCGTTCATGCCGGCGGTCAGGCAGTTGTCGCGGTCGCTGCTCATGGCGTTGGCCGTCATGGCCAGCACGGGCAGGCTGGTCCATGCCGGGTTCTCGCGGATGCGGCGGGTGGCGGTCAGGCCGTCCATCACCGGCATCTGCATGTCCATGAGCACGATGTCGTAGGGCGCGCGCTGGTGCAGCATGTCCAGCGCCACCTGGCCGTTCTCGGCCACCTCCACCACCAGCCCGGCATCGCCCAGCAGGTCGGCGCCCACCTGCTGGTTCAGGTCGTTGTCGTCCACCAGCAGCACGCGGGCGCCGCGGATGGGGGCCAGGTCGGGGGCACTGCCGGCGCGGCGCGGTGCGGCACGATCCGCCAGGCTGGCCTCCTGCCCTCCCAGCGCCCGCATGGCGGCGTCGAACAGCAGCGATGGGCTGACCGGCTTGGTCAGCATCAGCGCAATGCCGGCCTTTTCCAGTGCGCGGAACACCTCTTCGCGGCCATGGGCGGTGACGATCACCGGCACCGGCGGGTGCGGCAGCAGGGCCAGCTGGGCGGCCGTCTGGAACCCATCCATGCCCGGCATGCGCCAGTCGAGAAACGCAATCTCGCAAGGCAGGCCCGCCTCGTCGGCCTCGCGGGCGGCGGCAATCCCCTCCTCGCCCGAGGCGGCCGTGGTCACGGCAAAGCTCATGCTGGCCAGCAGGCCCGCCAGGATCTGGCGCGCCTGCTCGCTGTCGTCCACCACCAGCACGCGGCGCCCGCGCAGGTCGGGCTCGGGCAGCAGCGGGCGCGCCGAGGGCGTGCCCAGGCCCACGCGGGCGGTGAACCAGAAGCGGCTGCCCTGGCCGGGCGTGCTCTGCACGCCCACATCCCCGCCCATCAGGCCCGCGAGCTTCTTGGAAATCGCCAGGCCCAGCCCGGTTCCGCCGTACGTGCGGGTGGTGGAGGTGACCGACTGCTCGAAGGAGCGGAACAGCCGCGACTGCTGCTCGGGCGTGAGGCCGATGCCCGTGTCCTGCACCTCGAAGCGCAGCAGCAGGCCTTGTTCATCATCACGCGCCAGCTCGGCCACGCGCACCACGATCTCGCCGGTTTCGGTGAACTTCACGGCGTTGTTGCCGTAGTTCACGAGGATCTGCCCCAGGCGCAGCGGGTCGCCGCGCAGGTCGTCGGGCAGGGCCGGGTCCACATCGAATATCAGCTCCAGGCCCTTGGCCGAGCATTTGTCGCCGATCAGATTGGCCACGTTGTCGAGCACGCTGCGCAGCCCGAAATCGACGGTTTCCACCTCCAGCTTGCCGGCCTCGATCTTGGAAAAGTCGAGGATGTCGTTGATCAGGCCCAGCAGGTGCTGGCCCGAGCGCTGGATCTTCTCGACATAGTCGCGCTGGCGCGGCGACAGGTCGGTGGTGAGCGCCAGGTGGCTCATGCCGATCACCGCATTCATGGGGGTGCGTATCTCGTGGCTCATGTTAGCCAGGAAGTCCGACTTCATCTGCGAGGCGTCTTCGGCGCGGGCGCGGGCGATCTCCAGCTCTTCCTCGTGCTCGCGCAGCGCGGTGTTGGCCTTCTCCAGCGCCTCGGTGCGCTCGACCACGCGGGCTTCCAGCACTTCCTCGCTGCGCTTCAAGGCATCCACCAGCTCGGCTTGCGCGGCCAGCGCCAGCGACTTGGCTTTTTCGCGCTTGAGGAACTGCCGGGCCATGGCCACGGCCAGCAAAAAGGTGAGCACCGCCTGGAAGGCCGTGAGGCCGGTGGTCAGCAGGGTCTGGTGCTGCACCTCGGCGTTGCGCTGGTCGCCGAGCAGCGCGGAAATGCGCGACGCGTTGAGCGACAGCTCCTGCACCGTCGGGCGCAGCTCCACCAGGCGCTCGCGCAACAGCCGCATGTTGGCCTGGCTGGTGCGCGCGTCGACGCTCTGGCCGAAATAGCTGTCACCGGCCTCCACGAACTCCTGCAGTTCCGCCAGTGCCTTGGCGTACAGCGGCTCGTGCTGCATCAGCGTGCGCGCAGTGCCGCTCTCCAGTGCGCTGAAGCGGCTCAGGAACAGGTCGTAGCGCAGCTGCAGCGCATCCGTGGAGATGCTTTGCGGGTCGTATTCGTACTGGTGCAGCGCGTGGTCCAGCCGTTCATGCTCCACATTGAGCTGCAGGTAGGACCACAGGGCGTTCACGTCGCCCCGGCGCATCACGGCTTCGACACTGCGGTACTGGCGGTACTGCACGGTCGCAATGGACACATAGACCACCACCAGGCTGGCAATGATCAGGGGCAGGAGGTGCTTGCTGCGCAGCATGGGTGCCCCTGGTGCCGCTCACTGGATCTGCAGTGTGCTGAGCTGCCAGGCGGAGCGGTTGTAGTAGAGCTCGGTACGCAACTCGGCCTTGGTGTCGAAAGGATAGACAATGAACAGCGGCCCCTTCTCGCGGATCGGCATGGGGCGGTTGTTCATGAGCCGCGCCACGATCACCTCGTGGCGCGTGGCGTCGTCGAAAGGGATCTCGGTCTTGTAGTCGTTGAGCGCCACCGCCGTGATCTTGCTGCCCTTGGCGCCCGCGGCGGCCAGCACGTCGCGCAGCAGCGGCCCGGTGAAGCTCACCGGCTGCGGGTACCAGGGGGTCTGGGTGGTGAAGTTCTTCTGGGGCAGCTTTTCGAGCATCTTCATGTCGAACTGCGCCTTTTGCCCCTGGTTGGCCTGGGTGATGCTGCCCTGCACGGTCAGCACCACGGGGCCGGCGGGCTTTTCCAGAGCGGTCATTTGTGCCTGCGCAGGGGAGAAAAAGGCACAGGCCGACACCACAACGCCTGCAGCGAGGCGCAGCCATGGGCTTCTGGCCCGATACGCACCGGTCATGCAATTCTCCCTCATCGGCCTGTGAGGCCGTTGTTCCTGCTTTATGGTCCCTTTATAGCAGCCTGCGCGTTTTCACGCACCTGTGGAATGACCACTGGCCGAAGCCACCGAGGTGCCTGCCAGGGGCGCGCTCAGCGCAAGGGGTGGGGAGGCGCGCCGGTCACGGGCAGGGTGGCCCGCAGCACGGTGCCCGAAGAAGATTCCGTCATGACGATCTCCGAGGTGGCGGGCCGGAAGGCGATGTTGGTCACCGTGAGACCCACGGGGCTGCGCACGAAATGGGTCACTTCGCCGCGCGCATTGAGCACGAAGGCGCCGCCCAGGCTGGCATGCGCCCCCACCACCCCGCCATCGGCCGTGGCGGCCAGGCCAACGGGCCCGCTGGTGCCGAAGAAGGTCTGCAGCGCCCCCATCTTGGAGATGCTGCCGTCGGGCAGCAGCGGCGCACGCCAGACCTGGTTGCCGCGCGTCACGGCCACGAAGAGGGCGCCGCCGTCGGCGCTCAGCGCCAGTCCGTTGGGGCTGGGGGCGTTGGCCAGCAACAGGTCGAGCCGGCCGCCGCGCGTGTAGCGGTAGACGCGGCCAGTGGGGTCGTGCATGCCCGTCTGCCCCTGGTCGGTGAAATACAGGTTGCCTGCGGCATCGAAGGTCAGGTCGTTGACCCCCTTGAAAGACTCGCTGTTGCGGTGCGCCAGCACCGGTTCGGGCGCGCCGCTGCCCGCCGGGTCCAGCCGCAGGATGCCGCGCCGGTAATCGGCGATCCACAGGCTGCCATCGGCATGCAGTGCCAGGCCGTTGGGCCAGCCGTCGTACTGCACCACCAGCTGCCACTGGCCGTCGGGCGTGATGCGCAAGATGCGGCCGTAGGGGATGTCGGTCACGTACAGGTTGCCCTGGCCGTCGAACACCGGGCCTTCGAGAAAGCTGTCCATCACATGGCCGGGCTTGTTGGCGTCCACCCATTCGGTGCGCCGCGGCTGGCGCATGGCGTCGGGCAGGCGGGTCAGCACGGTGGCCTCGATGACCTCGGGCGGGGCAAAGCTCAGGTTCCACATGGCGGGGGTTGCTCCTTGGGTGGGGATTATTCGGCCTGCACGCCGGCGGCCTTGATGACGCGGCCCCAGTCCTCGGTCTGGCTGCGCACGTACTTCTGGAAGTCGGCCGGTGCCATGGCTCCCACTTCCGCGCCCTGGTCGGCAAAGCGCTTGGCCAGATCGGGGGATTCCACGGCCTTCTTCACCTCGGCCTGCATCCTGTCGATGATGGCCTGGGGCGTGCCCTTGGGCGCGGCAATGCCGAACCAGTTGGTGGCCGTGAAATCCTTGAGTCCCAGCTGCGCGCTGGTGGGCGCGTCGGGCAGGGCGGCCAGGCGCTGGGGCGAGGTGACCAGCAGCGCACGGCCCTTGCCGCCCTTGACCTGGGGAATGGCCGTGGGCGCGGCCGTCACCACCAGGTCCACCTGGCCCGAGATCACGCCCAGCATGGCCTCGCCGGCACCCTTGTAGGGCACATGGGTCAGGGAAATCCTGCCGTGCTGGCGCAGCAGCTCCCCGCCCAAGTGTGAGGAGCTGCCCATGCCGCCCGAGCCGAAGGTGAGCTTGTCGGGGTTCTTCCGGGCGGCATCGAGCAGTTCCTGCATGGTCTGGTACGGCGAATTGGCCCCCACGACCACGACCAGCGGCGTGTCGACGATGCGCGTCACCGGAACCAGCCCGGTGGCATGGTCCCAGGGCAGCTTCTTGAACAGGTGCGGCAGCATGGCGTAGGTGGTGTCGTTAATGAGGAAGGTGCTGCCGTCCGGCGCGGCCTTGGCCACCAGGTCCGAGCCGATGGTGCCGCTGGCGCCCACCTTGTTCTCCACATAGAAGGACTTTCCGGTCTGCTCGGTGAGCTTCTGGGCGATCTGCCGCGCCGCATAGTCGGTGGTGCCCGAGGGCGAGTAGGGCACGACCAGGCGCACCGGCTTGTCGGGCCAGGTGGTGGCCTGTGCGGCAGCGGAGGTTGCGCTCAGTGCCAATGCGGCGCCGGCCAGAATGCAGGTGAGGCTTGGGGAATGCATGGATGTGTCTCCTTGGTGTGGTCGAAATCGGGCCGCTGCAGGCAAATGGCGCACAGCGGCGCCCAGCCAGGCCGCACGGCGGCCGGCTGGAGGGGCAGGGAATTGATCGTCAGCCGCCAGCCACGGTGCCCTGGTCTCGCAGGGCGGCCACCTCGTCATCGGAGTAGCCCAGCTCCTGCAACAGCGCGGCCGTGTGCTCGCCCGCGCGCGGCGGCTGCAGGCGCACGCCGGGGCGCGTGCCACCGATGGTCAGGGGCAAGAGCGGCACCTTGGACTCGGTGCCGTTGTTCAGGCGGATGGGCGCCAGGCCCCCGCTTTCGTTGAGGTGCCGGTCGTCGAACAGCTCCTGCGGTTTGGTGATGGGTGCAAACGGCAGTTCGTTGGCCTCGAAGATGGCAGCGAGCTCCGCCGCGCTGCGGCTGGCCAGGTGCGAGCGCAGCTGGGGCATCATCCAGTCGCGCGCCTGCACGCGGTTGTTGTTGGTTGTGAGGCGCGGGTCGGCCAGCAACTCGGTCAGGCCCAGGGCCTCGCAGAAGATGGCCCACTGCTTGTCGCTCACGGCGGCCAGGAAGATCTGCTCGCCATCCTTCACCGTGAAGACGTCGTAGATGGCCCAGGCAGAGATGCGGCTGGGCATGGGGTTGGCCGCCTTGCCGGTGCTGGCGAACTGCATCATGTGCTGCGCCACCAGAAAGACATTGTTCTCGAACAGCGCAGCCTGCACCTCCGAGCCCTCGCCGCTCAGCTCGCGCTGGCGCAGCGCCGCCATGGCGCCGATGGCACCGAACATGCCGCCCATGATGTCGTTGACGCTGGTACCCGCACGCAGCGGATCACCGGGGCGCCCGGTCATGTAGGCCAGTCCGCCCATCATCTGCACCACCTCGTCCAGGGCGGTGCGCTGCTCATAGGGCCCAGGCAGAAAGCCCTTGTGGCTCACATAGATGAGGCGCGGGTTGAGCTTCTTGAGGGAGGCATTGTCCAGCCCCAGCTTGGCCATGGTGCCGGGCTTGAAATTCTCGCTCACGATGTCGGCCGTGGCGATCAGGCGCAGCGCGGCCTGCAGGCCCTCGGGTTTCTTCAAATCGAGCGCGATGCTCTTCTTGTTGCGGTTGAAGGTGGGAAAGAACCCGGCGCCCGAGCCCAGCAGGTGGCGCGTGCTGTCGCCCTCGATGGGCTCGACCTTGATGACCTCGGCGCCCAGGTCGGCCAGCACCATGCCGCAGGTGGGGCCCATGACCATGTGGGTGAACTCCACCACGCGGATGCCGGCGTAGGGCAGGGGCTTGTCGTTCTGGCCGGCCTCAGACATGGCGGGCTCCTTGTTGTACGAAGCCCTTGGGCAAACCCGCCTCGGGGGTCATGCCGTACACCGGCTCACCGGGCAGCCCGGCCACCAGCGGCGCGCGCGCGTCCATCAACCGCTGCAGGTCGATGCCCGTGGAAATGCCACTCGCCTCGAACATGAACACCAGGTCCTCCGTGACCACGTTGCCCGAGGCGCCCGGCGCATACGGGCAGCCGCCCAGGCCACCCAGGGAGGCATCGAAGGTGCGCACGCCTTCTTCGTAGGCCGCCAGGCAGTTGGCCAGGCCCAGGCCGCGCGTGTTGTGCATGTGGGCGGCGCCCGCCTTGTCACCCAGCTCGGCGCGCAGGCGCCGGAACAGCCGGCGCACCTGGGCCGGGTTGGCATAGCCCACGGTGTCCGAGAGGCCCGACTCATCAGCCCCGGCCGCCACGCACTGCGCGGCCAGCCAGATCACCTCGTCCTCGGGCACCAGGCCCTGCAAGGTGCAGCCAAAGGCGGTGGAAATGCCGGCCTCCAGCTTCCCATGGGGGGCAATGTCGCGGCGCAGGTCGGATATGGCGCGCACCTCCTCGACCATCTCTTCGCGCGTCTTGCGCACATTGGCCAGCGAATGGGCGGCGCTGGCGGACATGGGCATGGTGAGCTTGTGCACCCCGGCTTCGAGCGCCGCCTGCGCGCCCTTGCGGTTGGGCACCAGAGCCATTACCGTCAGGCCGGGCAGGGTGATGGCGTGTCGCACCACCTCGGCCGCGTCGGCCATCTGCGGCAGCAGGCGGGCGGGCACGAAAGAGGCGACCTCGATCTCGCGCAGGCCGGCGGCATACAGCGCATCGATCCAGCGCAGTTTGTCGGCCGTGGGCATGGTGCCCTTGACGGACTGCAGGCCGTCACGCGGGCCGACCTCGCTGATCAGCACATCGGGTGCTTGGGGCATCGGATCTCCTGTTTTCTTCAAAGTTCTATAAGAAAGAACATCAATCTGTCCTATGAAAGTATGAGAAAGATCCGATGCAAGGTCAAGCACCGCGCAGAAACAAAAAAGCCGTTCTGCAGAACAGAACGGCTTGTATGGGATACCAGGGGGCGGGCTACGCGGCCTGCACTGCAGGCTTGCGCTTGCGCGGCGCCTTGGCAGGAGCGGCGGCTGCAGCTGGCACGCCGATCAGCTGTTCCACCAGCAGCCGCACATGCCCCTGCATGGTGGGGATGGCCTTGGCATCGCCGGCCATGTGGCGCAGCAGGCACTGCTGGAACACGCCGTCGAACATGGCGTAAGTGAGATCAATGGGTGCGCGCACGGGCGAGCCGGCCAGTTCGGCCATGCGCGTGAGCACGCGCCAGACCATGTTGGCCAGGCTCTTGTCGATGGCCTCCACGTCGGCGCGCAGCGCCTCCTCGAACAGCGACTGCGAGCGGATGTCGTACCACAGGCGGTGCATCGGCGCCTCGGTGCGCACGGTCTCGCCCAGCACGTCGACAAAGCCGTCCACCAGTTGCGCAAACGAGGTGGATTGCTCGGTCACATCGTCGTAGCGCGTGACACAGCGCGCCTTGTACTGGCGCACGCTGCACAGGATGAGGTCGAGCTTGTCGGTGAAGTAGTAGTGCAGCACGCCATGCGAGAAGGCCGAGTTCTGCGCAATCTCGCGCAGGCTGGTGCGCGCGTAGCCCAGTTCGGCCAGCGTCTGCAGCGCGGCCTCGCCCAGTTCGGCGCGGCGTTCGGCGTACTTGTCACGGCGGGGTGCTCTTTCCATCGCGCCATTGTAGGCAGAGCCGGGCAGGGCGCCCATGTCTTTTCATGCATGGACCGGGGCCGGTCGATTGAATTTATGACAACTGTCAAGAAAATATCTTGACACTTGTCCAGCACATTTCCAGAATCGATTCCGTTCATCGCAGAAAGCGGTGGGCCAACGATCCCAATACCAGGAGACAAGACATGGCGAAGTTCGATTTGACCGGCCGCAAGGCCCTGGTCACCGGTGGCGCGCGCGGCCTCGGTGAAGGCATGGCCCAGGCACTGGCTGCCGCAGGCGCATCCGTGATGATTGGCGACGTGCTCACGTCGCTGGGGCAGGAGACGGCGGGCAAGCTGCCGGTCACCGCAGGCGCCAAGGCGGGCTTCGTGAAGCTCGACGTGACGCAGGAGGCCGACTGGGCCGCCGCCGTGCAGGCCACGCAGGAGACGCTGGGCGGCTTCGACATCCTCATCTACAACGCCGGCATCGAGGTCACGGCCCTGGTGTCCGAGATCGAGGCCGACTCGCTGCGCCGCATGCTGGACGTGAACATCGTGGGCACGGCGCTGGGCCTCAAGCACGCGTTTCGCGCCATGCGCCCGGGCGGCGGCGCGGGCAAGGGCGGGGCGGTGGTCAACATCTCTTCGGTGGCCGCCACCATCGCCTTCCCGGCGATCGCAGGCTACTCGGCCACCAAGTCGGCCGTGGACCGGCTGACCCGCGTGGCGGCGATGGAGTCGGGCAAGCTCGGCTACGGCGTGCGCGTGAACTGCATCTACCCCGGCCTGGTGCCCACCGAGATGGGCATGAAGCTCGCCGCCGACGTGGTGGCCGCAGGCCTGTTCCCATCGCCCGAGGCGGCCGTGGGCGCCATCATCGAGCAGACGCCCGCGGGCCGCCTGGGCGAGGTGGCCGACATGGCCGACGCCGTGGTCTTCCTGTGCTCCGACGCATCGCGCTTCATCACCGGCGCGGGCACGCCGGTCGATGGCGGCATGGGCATGTAAACCAGCACAGGAGACATGGCTATGGGCAACAGCAACAAGAAACCCGTCGTGGTCTATGGCGCCTCCGGCTACACCGGCCGGCTGGTCTGCGAGTACCTGCGCGAGTACAACATCCCCTTCATCGCGGCCGGCCGCAGCAAGGAAAAACTCGACGATGCGATGCGCTCGCACGTGCCCGGCATCGAAACCGCCAGCTACGAGGTGGTGGAGGTAGCGCACACGGTGGAGGCGCTCAGCGCACTGTTCGACGGCGCCAGCGTGGTGCTCAACACCGTGGGACCATTCGCGAAATTTGGCCACGAGGTGGTGCAGGCCTGCCTGGCCACGAAGTGCCACTACACCGACACCACGGGCGAGCAGGACTGGCTGATCACGCTGGAGGCCGAGTACGGGACGAAGTTCGCCGCCGCCGGCCTGCTGCTCTCGCCCGGCCTGGCGCAGATGTACACCACGGGCGAGATCGCCGCCCAGCTGTGCCTGGAGACGCCGGGCCTCGATACCCTGGACATCGCCGTGTTCTGGGGCGGCAGCCCCACGGTGGCATCGACCCAGACCATTCTGGTCAACGCGGCCACGTCCAAGGCCTACTTCCTGGAGCAGAACCAGTACGTGGAATGGCAGCCCGACGCCGGCCTGTACAGCCTGGCCATCCCCGGCCAGCACGAGACGGCGCTGGCCCTGCCCTGGGGCGGCACCTCGCACCCCGTGTGGTTCAAGAAGGACCCGCGCGTGGCCAACGTCAAGGTGCTGGGCGGCGTGTTCAACAAGCCGCTGATGCTGGGCGTGCCGCAGATCGTGGCCGCCGCGCTCAAGGCCACCGAGGGCATGAACGAGGAAGACCGCTACGCCGCCCTGGCGCAGACGGCCGCCAGCGTGATGGGCAGCATGCCGCCGCGCGAGAACCCGCGGATCAACAAGTCGGTGGATTCGGTGCATGCCTCGGGCCCGCTGGGGCGCGCGCACTGCGTGATCTACGGCAACTGCAACTACAAGCAGACCGGGCTGATGCAGGCCTATGCCGCAGCCTACCTGCTGCAGCAGGCGCCGCGCCGCGTGGGCTTTGCCTCGGGCTGCCAGGCCTTTGGCCACCACGAGCTTCTGGGCGTGCTGCGCAGCTTCGGCCTGGTGCAGCCGCCCGTGCTTACGGTGCAGCACTGAGCAGGCGGCCCTATGCGCCTGATCGACTACCTCGACAAGGGGGCCATGCTGGGCGAGGACGCGCCGTGCCTGAGCATGGGCATGGCCGACCTGTCCTACGGCGAGGTGCAGCGCACCAGCCACCGGGTGGCGCGGGCGCTGCTGCGTTCGGGCATCGCGCCCGGCGACAAGGTGGCCGTGCTGTCGAGCAACGACGCCCTGGCCTTTGCCTGCGTGTTCGGCATCTCGCGCGCTGCCGCCGCGTGGTGCCCGGTGAACCCGCGCAACGAGACGGCGGAGAATCGCTACGTGCTCGATGCCTTCGACTGCAGCTGCCTGATCTTCCACAGCGCCTACGCGCCCATGGTCGAGCAGATGCGCGCGCAACTGCCCAAGGTGCGCCAGTTCGTCTGCCTGGATGCGGCCCTGGGCTGGGCGCCTTCGTGGGCAGAGTGGGTCCAGGGCGTGGGTGACGAACCAGTGGAAATCGCCCCCGTGGACGACCTGGCCATGATCGCCGGCACCGGCGGAACCACAGGCCAGCCCAAGGGGGTGATGCTCTCGGGCCGCAACCTGGAGACCATGTCGGCCCTTACCTTGATGGGCTACCCCTTCGAGGGCCGGCCGGTCTACCTGGCGCTGGCGCCGCTCACCCATGCGGCGGGCGTGCTCTGCCTGCCGGTGATGGCCCTGGGTGGGCGCATCGTCATCATGCCCAAGCCGGACCTGGGCGAGTTCCTCGCGCTGGTGGAGCGGCACGGGGTGACCCACACCTTCCTGCCGCCCACGCTGATTTACATGCTGCTGCAGCACGAAAAACTGGCCAGCACGCGGCTCGATTCGCTGCAGTGCTTCTGGTACGGCGCGGCGCCCATTGCGGCGGCGCGGCTCGAAGAGGCGCTCACGGCCATCGGCCCGGTGATGGCCCAGCTCTTCGGCCAGACCGAGGCGCCGATGATGATCTCCATGATGTCCCCGCGCGAGCATTTCCACGCCGACGGCACGGTGGCGCGCGAGCGCCTGGCGAGCGCCGGCCGGCCCGGCCCGCTGGTGCAGGTGGCCACCATGGACGGAGAAGGCCGGCTGCTGCCGCGCGGCGAGACCGGGGAGATCGTGGTGCGCAGCTCGCTCGTGATGATGGGCTACTACAAGAACGCTGAGGCCACGGCCGAGGCGGGGCAGGGTGGCTGGCACCACACGGGTGACATCGGCCGGGTGGATGCCGATGGCTACCTGTACATCGTGGACCGGGCCAAGGACATGATCATCACCGGCGGCTTCAACGTCTACTCGGTCGAGGTCGAGCAGGCTCTGATGCAGCACCCCGACGTGCAGGACAGCGCCGTCATCGGCCTGCCCGACGACAAATGGGGCGAGCGGGTGGTGGCCGTGCTGCAGCTGCGCCCGGGGCGCACGGTGCAGCCCGACGAAATCATCGCCTTCACCAAGGCGCGCATCGGCAGCGTCAAGGCGCCCAAGCAGGTGGAGATCTGGCCCGACCTGCCGCGCTCCAAGGTGGGCAAGGTGCTCAAGAAGGACATCCGCGCCACCGTGCTGGCGCGCTGAAAAATAAGGTTGTATCCCCATGGCACACAAGGCATTCATCGCGGGCGTGGGCATGATTCCCTTCGCCAAGCCCGGCGCCAACGAGACTTATCCCGTGATGGCGGCGCAGGCCGGGCGGCTGGCACTTGCGGACGCGGGCGTGGACTACGGCGCCATAGAACAGGCGTACGTGGGCTATGTCTATGGCGACTCCACCAGCGGGCAGAAGGCCGTCTACGGCCTGGGCATGACCGGCATACCGGTCTTCAACGTCAACAACAACTGCTCGACCGGTTCGACGGCGCTGTTCCTGGCGCGCCAGGCGGTGGAATGCGGTGCGGCCGACTGCGTGCTGGCCCTGGGCTTCGAGCAGATGAACCCGGGCGCCATCGGCACCGTGTTCAACGACCGGCCCAGCCCCTTCAAGGACTTCGACCGCGAGGCCGAGGCCCTGGTCGGCATGCCCGAACTGCCGCTGGCCCTGCGCTATTTCGGCGGGGCTGGGCAGAGCCACATGCGCCGGTACGGCACGCCGCTCGAAGCCTTTGCCCGGGTGCGCGCCAAGGCCAGCCGGCACGCGGCGCGCAACCCGCTGGCGCTGCTGCGCAAGGAGCTGTCGGTCGATGACGTGATGAACGCCCCCATGCTCTGGCCCGGCGTGCTGACCCGGCTCATGGCGTGCCCGCCGACCTGCGGCGCCGCGGCGGCGGTGCTGGTGTCCGAATCCTTTGCAAAAAAGAAGGGCCTGCGTACCGACGTGATCATCGCCGCCCAGGCCATGACCACGGACCGGCCCGACACTTTCGACAGCCACGAGATGATGCGCCTGGTGGGCTACGGCATGACGCAGGAAGCTGCGCACAAGGTCTACGAGCAGGCCGGCATCGGGCCGCAGGATCTGGATGTGGTCGAACTGCACGACTGCTTCGCCCAGAACGAACTCATCAGCTACGAGGCCCTGGGCCTGTGCCCGCCGGGCGGCGCGGCGGCTTTCATCGATGCGGGCGACAACACCTATGGCGGCCAGGTGGTGACCAACCCGTCGGGCGGGCTGCTGTCCAAGGGCCACCCCTTGGGCGCCACGGGCCTGGCCCAGTGTTACGAGCTCACCCACCAGTTGCGCGGCAGTGCCCAGGATCGGCAGGTGCCCGGTGCCCGCACCGCGCTGCAGCACAACCTGGGGCTGGGTGGGGCCTGCGTGGTCACGCTTTACCAATCGGCCTGAGGCCGTTTCAGGCAGAGGCTGTGGGCTTGCGGCCGGCCTTGGGCGCCGCCACCTTCGCGCAATCCGCACACTGGCCGTACAGCGTCAGCTCATGGCGCTCCACCGTGAAGCCCTTGGGCGCCATGCCGGCCAGGTCGCCCGGGCAGTCGTGCACATCGAACACGCGCGAGCACACCGTGCACTGGAAGTGGTGATGGTGGTGCCCGTGCTCATGCTCGGCGGGCTCATACCGCGGACTTTCGCCCGGTAGCTGTACGGCCTGCAGCGATCCGTCTTCGAGCAAGGCCTTGATGTTGCGGTAGACCGTGGCCATGCCCAGGCCTTGCACGGTTTCGCGCGCACTCTCCAGCACCTCCTGCGGCGTGAGAGGGCGCTGTGCATCTGCGATCGCCGCCAGGATGGCGGTGCGTTGCCGGGTGGATCGTTCCATGGGGTGGGGCGTTGCCTCAGGGCTTGTTGTTGAGAAACCATTATCGACCAAGGGAGCGCAGCCCTGGCCTCCCGCAGGACTTTGCCGCAAGGGGCACTGCGGGGCGCTTCCCGCGTCTGCCTGCAAATTTCTCGCATACTGTTGTAATTGATATTGATAAAGCATTATCATTTGTGGCTTTCGCGGACCAGTCACCACCGGCAAGCGCGTTTCCGAAGCGCCCGCTTTGTCACCTAGGGCCATCCCAAAGCGCTGGCCCACCCGAGTCCACTTTACTTCTGCAGCCATCAGACGATGGAAGGAACCCCTGTGCTCGAAGCCATAGGCCTCACCAAACGCTACGGCGACCAGACCGCCCTGCACCCGCTCGACCTGTGCATCCGCCCGGGCGAGATCTACTGTCTGCTGGGCGCCAACGGCGCGGGCAAGACCACCACCGTCAACCTGTTCCTGAACTTCATCGCACCGGATGGCGGACGGGCGCTGGTGAACGGCACAGATGTCACACAGGAGCCGGTGGCGACCAAGCACTACCTGGCCTACATCCCCGAGCAGGTCAACCTCTATGGCACGCTGACCGGGCTGGAGAATCTGCGCTACTTCGCCGCACTGGCGCTGGGCGAGGCCCCGCCGCGTGCGCGCCTGCTGGAGCTGATGGCCCAGGTGGGCCTTCAGGCGGACGCGGCCGACAAGCGCGTGGCCGCGTACTCCAAGGGCATGCGCCAGAAGATCTGGATCGCCGTGGCGCTGGCCAAAGAGGCCAAGGCCCTGCTGCTGGACGAGCCCACCTCGGGCCTGGACCCGCATGCCGCGGCCGACTTCACCAGCCTGCTGCAGCGCGCCAGCGAGGCGGGCGTGGCCATCCTGGCCACCACCCACGACCTGTTCCACGCCAGGCAGACGGCCACGCGCATCGGCATCATGAAGCAGGGGCGGCTGGTCGAGAACCTCGACGCCGCGCAGATCAGCGATACCGACCTGCAGGCCCTGTACCTGCGGCACATGCGGGGCAACGCATGATCTGGCTCATCGCTTGCAAGGACCTGCGCGAACGCTTGCGCGATGGCCGGTTGTACTGGGCCGGCGGGCTGGTGGCCTTGCTGCTGCTCACGGCCCTGGCCGTGGGCGCCAGCCACCAGCGCGAGGCCCGCGCCGAGCAGGCCGCCGCGCAAAGCTCGGACTACCAGGACTGGCTGGCCCAGGGCGCGCGCCACCCGCACGATGCGGCGCACCAGGGCATGCATGCCTTCAAGCCCGATGCGGCGCTGGCCCTGGTCGATCCGGGCATCAACCCCTACATCGGCAGCACCGTGTGGCTGCAGGCGCACCGGCAGAGCGAGGTGAAATTCCGCCCCGCGCAGGACGCCACCGGCCTGCAGCGCTTTGGCGACCTGTCGGTGGGCTGGATTCTGCAGGTGCTGGGGCCGCTGCTGGTGGTGGTGCTGGGCTTCAATGCCTTTGCGGGCGAGCGCGAACAGGGCATGCTGCGCCAGACCCTGAGCCTGGGCGTGCCGCCGCTGCGCCTGCTGTGGGGCAAGGCGCTGGCGCTGGCCATGGCGCTGGCGGTGCTGCTGGTACCGGCCGCGCTGATCGCCGCAGCGGCCGTGGCCCTGTTCGCGGGCAGCGGCGAGCGCCTGGATGCACTGCTGCGCTTTGCCGGGCTGGCGTTGGGCTACGCGCTGTACCTGGCCATCTTCGTCTTCGCCACGCTCGGGGTTTCGGCCGCCTCGCGCAGCTCGCGCGTGGCCATCGCGGTGCTGCTGGCGCTGTGGATCGCCAATGCCGTGGTGGCGCCGCGTGTGCTGTCCGAACTCTCGCGCGCGCTGTTCCCCAGCCCGACGGGGCTCGCATTCAACCAGGCTCTGGCGGCCGACCTCAAGGCCACCTCCGACAAGACCTGGATGCAGGCCTTCGACACCACCGAGCGCTGGAGCAAGGATGTGCCGCTGAACCAATGGGGCATTGCCCTCAAGCTCGACGACCAGGCCAGCTATGCCGTGTACGACCGCCACTTCGGCCGGCTGTGGGACACCTGGGAGCAGCAGCAGGCCGTGCAGGAAGCCGGCGGCCTGCTGCTGCCGCTGCTGGCCGTGCGCAGCTTTTCCAGCGCCATGGCGGGCACGGACTTTGCGCACCACCGCGACTTCACCACCGCTGCCGAGCGCCACCGGCGCCTGATCCAGGACATCGTGAGCCAGGACCTGGTGGACCATGCCGACCCGCTGGGCCACCAGCACTTCGCCTACCAGGCCAGCCCCGCGCTGTGGGCGCGGGTGCCGGCTTTCGATTACCACGCGCCCAGCGCCGGCTGGGCCCTGGCCCGGGGCGGGGCCAGCGCGCTGGTGCTGTGCGCCAGCCTGGCGCTGGCCGTGGCTTTTGCCTGGATTGCCGTCGTGCGGCAGCGGGCGCTGTAGGAGACATTGGTGAACCCATCCCCATCCCCATCCCCATTCCAAAGATTTCGCCTGGTCGCGCGCCAGGAGCTGCGCCTTCTTGTGCGCGACCGCAGTCTGTGGCTGGTGGGCGGCCTGTTCCTGCTGCTCGTGGGCTATGCGCTGTTCAACGGCATGCTGCAGACGCGCCAGCGCGACCAGGCCCAGGCGGCCCTGGTGGCGGCCGACAGCCAGGCGCGCGCAGACCAACTGGCGCAACTGGGCCGCATCATGGCCGGCACCGAGCTGCCCACGCCCTTCGGCAACCCGGCCAACCCCGCCAACATGGCGGGCGGCCTGGGTGCGCAGCATGCCGTGATGCCCAGCGCGCCGCTGGCGCCCGTGGCCCTGGGGCAGACCGACTTGTTTCCCGCGCAGTTCAAGGTCACGCACCAGAGCAAGGTCAACTTCCTGCACAACAACGACATCGAGAACCCCTGGCATCTGCAGAGCGGGCATTTCGACCTGGCCTTCGTCGTGGTCTACCTGCTGCCGCTGTTGATCTTCACGCTCAGCTACAACCTGTTGTCGGGCGAGCGCGAGGACGGCACGCTGCGCCTGCTGCTGTCCCAGCCGCTGGCGCTGCCCACGCTGGTGGCGGCCAAGATCGCCGTGCGCGCGGCCGTGCTGCTCGGGGCGGCGGTGCTGGTGCCGCTGGCGGTGCTGCTCATCGCCCGGCCGCAAGCCCTGGCGGCGCCCGGCGCCACGTTGTGGTGGGCGCTGGTGGTGGGGACCTATGCGCTGTTCTGGTTCACGGCGGTGGTGGCGGTCAATGCCTTCGGCTGGTCGTCGGCCACCAATGCCATGGTGCTGGTCATCGGCTGGGTGGTGCTGGTGCTGGTGGCGCCCGTGCTGCTCAACATCGCGGTCACCCAGGCCAGCCCGGCCCCCTCGCGCGCCGAGCTGGCGGCCCGCACCCGGGTGGTCACGGCCCAGGCCATGTCGCACAACGCCGCCTTGCTGGCCACCGACTACACACACGTGGACCAGCCCGACACGCTGGTGCCCCGGGGCGGTCGCCTGGCCATGAGCGGCCGGGCCATGGCCAACTACCGCATCCAGCGCCAGGTGGACGAAACCCTGCAGCCCGAGCTGGAGCGCTTCGACGCGCAGCAGGCGCGCCAGCAGGCCCTGGTGGCGCGCTGGTCCGCCATCTCGCCCGCTGCGGTGGCCTACGAGGGCATCACCGCGCTGGCCGGCACGGGGCACAGCCGCAATGCCTGGTTCCTGGCGCAGGTCGCCAGCTACCACCAGGCCTGGAAGGACTTTTTCTACCCCCGCATCGACGGCGGGCTGGCCCTTGCCGAGGCCGACTTCCCGCGCATCCCCGCTTTCTACTGGCGCGAGGAGGGGCAGGGCGCCGTGCAGGCCCAGGCCGCGCGGGCGGTGCTGCAACTGCTGCTTCCCACGCTGGCGCTGCTGGGCCTTGCCGGCTGGCGGCTGCGCCGCTACCGGGTGGAATGACCCAATGACCCCATTTCAAATCGCAAGAAAGAGCACACCATGACTTCATTCAAGCGCAGCGCAGTGGCGCTGGCGGCAACTGCCGCCATGCAGGGCGCACTCGCGCAGGCCGTCGAAGCCGAACTGCCGGCCATCAACATCCAGGCCGGGCAAGACCGCGACAGCCTGCAGCTGGACAACAAGAGCAGCAGCGCCTCGCGCCTGGGCATCACCTTGCGCGAAACGCCGGCCTCGGTGGAAATCCTCTCACAGGACCTGATGCAGGAGCGCGGCGCCCGCACCCTGAGCGAGGCGCTGCGCAGCACCGCCGGCATGGCCGGCGGCGGCCCGCCATCGTCGCCCACCACGCTGTCGCTGCGCGGCTTCACCAACGTGCTCTACCTGTACGACGGGGTGCGCATGTCGGGCGCGGGCGTCACCAACCGGGTCGAGGACACCTGGAACTACGAGCGCATCGAGGTGCTCAAGGGCCCGGCCTCGGTGTTGCAGGGCGACAGTGCCATCGGCGGCATCGTCAACTTCCAGACCAAACGGCCCGACCGCAACAACCCCGGGCGCGAGGCCCTGCTGTCCTACGGCAGTTACGGCTCCACGCGCGCCGCCGTGGGCCTGGGCGGTGCCGTGGGCGAAACCGGGGCCTACCGGATCGACTACAGCCGCAATGACACGCGCGTGGGCACCATCGCGCGCAACAGCGAAAAGCTGGAACACCTGACCACGGGCCTGTCGTTCGACCTGGCGCGCGCGACCCGGCTCGACCTGTCCTTCGACTATTCCCGCGACGAAGGCCACGCCTATTGGGGCACGCCGCTGATCCCGGGCAGCCTGTCCACCCGGCCGACCAGCGTGGTCAGCACGCCCGATGGCCGGGTGATCGACCGGCGCATCGCGCAGAACAACTACAACATCCTGGACGACCGGAACCAGTCCGAGGCGTACTGGCTGCGCGCCCGCATCACCAGCCGCGTGACGCCCGAATGGACGCTGCGCAACGAATTCACCGCCAACAAGGTGGACCGCCTGTGGCGCAACTCCGAAAGCGCCGTGTTCAGCGCGCCAGGCTCCATCACCCGCGACCAGACCCAGATCGCTCACGACCAGCGCTACCTGGCCAACCGGCTGGATGCATCGCACGAGGGCCGTATCGGCGCTCTGGCCAACAAACTCGTCATCGGCGGCGAGTTCAGCAAGACCGATTTCGACAACACACGGCGCTTCTCCAACGGCTCGGCCACCACCAACGCCAGCTTGCGCGTGCCCCTGTTCGATCCGGCCGTGGGCACCTACAACGACGACCCGGCGCTCATGGCCGGCGGCGGCAACCGCACCAACTTCACGTCGGACGTGCACAGCACCTCCGTTTTTGCCGAAGACGCGCTCAAGCTGACCAAGGCCTGGACCCTGGTCGGCGGCCTGCGCCACGACCGGGTGGACGTGGACCGCAGCGTGACCGACCTGAACCTGGGCAGCTTCAGCGCCTTTGGCACGAAGTACACGGCCAACTCCGTGCGCCTGGGCACGGTATACGACCTGTCTTCGGAATCGTCGGTCTACGCGCAGTACACCAATGCCACCATCCCCGTGGGCTCGCTGTTCCTGCTGTCGGCCGGCAATGCGGCCTTTCCGCAATCCCGGGGCAAGCAATTCGAAGCGGGCTTCAAGCAGAGTGCGGGCGAGGTGGAATGGACGGCCGCGGCCTACCACATCAGCCTGGACAATGTGCTCTCGCGCGACGCCAACAACGCCAACCTCACGGTGAACAACGGCAGCCAATCCTCGCGCGGAGTGGAGTTGTCCGCCGCGTGGCGTGCCACGAAGCAGCTCACCCTGTCGGGCAATGTGGCGGCACTCGACGCACGCTTCGACTCGCTGGTGGAGGCGGGCGGCGTCTCGCGCGTGGGCAACACCCCGCCCAACGTGCCCGAGCGCGTGGCCAACCTGTTCGCCAACTACCGATTCAGGGACCTGCCGCTGGACCTGTTCCTCAGCGTCAACCACACCGGCCCCATGTACACCGACAACGCCAACCAGATCCGCATCAACGGCCACACCACGGCCGACATCGCGGCCAGCTACCGCATCAAGCCGGCCCTGCTGACCCTGCGCGTGCGCAACCTCACGGACAAGCTCTATGCCAGCTATGCCGGGCGGGCCACCAGCCAGGTGCTGCTGGCACCGGGGCGCACCTTCGAACTCTCGGCCAAATTTGACTTCTGAATGACGCCATCCTGCGGCAATGGCTGACAGGCGGGGACTTGCGGGCTGGCAAGAATGGGTCTATTGCCCCAGGAGTAGCCCATGCGCATCACCCCGCTTCCCAAAGCCGAAGTCGACAAGGCCGAACGCAAGGTCGACAACATCCTCGAAGACCTGGAAGAAGAAACCAATTCCGAGGTCAAGGACATCGACCTGGAGGACGTGGTCGAGATCGACCCTGCCACGGGCCAGCCCGACGTGCACAAGACGGTCGACATCACCGTGCAGCCCAAGCCTCAGCGCAAGTGGCTGAAGTAGGGAAGAGGCCATGAAAAAATCGGCCCCCGAACAGACCGCCAGAAAGCACAAGCGCATCCAGGCCGAGCAGGATGCCAAGGACGCTTCCAAAAAGAAGAAGCCTGCCGCCAAGAAGAAGGCCGTGGCCCCAGGTCCTGGCCGGGCCGAGCCGGGCACGCCCTTGCCCGCCCAGCCACTGGCCAAGCCGGGCATCGAGGCGCGCATGTCCCTGCCGCCGCGCTTCGAGGCGCCCCACTACCGGGGCAGCGGCAAGCTCGAAGGCCTGTCGGCGCTCATCACGGGCGGCGACTCGGGCATCGGCCGGGCGGTGGCCGTGCTGTTTGCCCGCGAAGGCGCCGACGTGGCCATCGCCTACCTCAACGAGCACGAGGATGCCCGGCGCACCTGCGAGCTGGTGCAGGCCGAGGGCCGGCGCTGCATCGCCATCTCGGGCGCCGTGAAAAGCGCACGCTTTTGCGCCAGCGCCGTGAAGCGCACCGTCAAGGCCTTCGGCAAGCTCAATCTGCTGGTGAACAATGCGGCCTTCCAGGAGCATGCCAGCGCGCTGGAAGACCTGAGCGAAGAGCGCTTCGACGAGACCTTCCGGACCAATATCTACGGCTACTTCCACATGGCCAAGGCGGCGCTGCCGCACCTCGGGCGGGGTGACGCCATCATCAACACCGGCTCGGTTACCGGCCTGCGCGGCAGCAAGGAGCTGCTGGATTACTCGGCCACCAAGGGCGCCATCCACGCCTTCACCAAGGCCCTGGCGCACAACCTGGCCGAACGGGGCATCCGCGTGAACGCCGTGGCCCCCGGCCCGGTATGGACGCCGCTCAACCCGGCCGACAAGACCCCTGGGGACATCGCCCAGTTCGGCGCCAGCACGCACCTGGGGCGGCCTGCGCAACCCGAGGAGATATCGCCGGCCTATGTGTTCCTGGCCGCGCCGTGCTGTTCAAGCTACATCACCGGCATCGTGCTGCCCATCACAGGCAATGCGGGTGACGGAGGCTGATGCAGGCTGCGCTCAGTTGCGGATGCTTGCGAATTCCACGACCCGCCTGAACTTCTGGATTTCTGCTTGAAGGAAGGGCGCGAAATCCGTGCCGTCCATCATGGTCAGGCCCGCTGCTTCCAGCGTCTTTCGCAGTTCGGGGTCCCGGAGCAGTTGCTGCAGGTTCTCGCGCAGCCTGGTGGTGGTGGCGGGCGGCAGCTTGCCAGGGCCCAGCAGACCGAACCACACCCCCGCATCCACCCCCTTGAAGCGTGCATTCTCCGCCAGGGCCTGGATCTGGGGCGCCGCCGCTGAGCGCTCCAGCTTCGTCACTCCAATGGCCTTGAGCTTACCGTCCTTGATGTGGGGCAGGGCGCTGGAAAGCACCATCACCGCGAAGTCCACGTCGCCGCTGTCCAGGTGGGCGAGCATGGCGCCGGCGCCGCGCGAGGGCACATGCACCATGCGCACCCCGGACTGCTGCCGGATGGTCTCACCCGCCAGGTGCAGCGGCGTGCCCATGCCCGACGAGGCGTAGCGCATGGCGTCGGGGGATTGCGCAGTGGCGAGCAGGAACTCGTCGATGCTGGCCACAGGCGTCTTCTTGCTGGCCACGAGAACCAGGGGCTGGCTGCCGATGAGGCCGAGGGGGGTGGAGTCCTTAAGCGGGTTGTAGCCGTCGCGCCGGCGGCTCACCAGGTGGTTGATGCCCACCTCGGCCGGCGAGCCCAGCAGCAGGGTGTGCCCGTCCGGGTCGGCCAGGGCTACCCGGGCCGCGGCCAGGGCGCCACTGGTGCCAGGAATGTTCTCCACGTTCACCGGCTGTCCGAGCCGGCGCGACAGGCCGGGCGCTATGGCCCGCGCCACCAGGTCCACGCTGCCGCCTGCGGGGTAGCCCACCACCAGGGTGATGGCCTTCCAAGGATAGTCCTGCGCCCAGGCGGCCATGCTGGACAGGGCCAGCACATGCACTGAAACAACGGTACGGACCGTCTTCAAAATCATCGTGTCCATGGGGCATCCTTGAGAGGTGATTTGGATTACCCATGGTTACATCCGGCGCGAGGCATAGCGTGCCTCTTCGGCACCAGTTGGTGCCGAATGGGATTCTAAGGGCCGCGCAGGCGACTGTGCCACAACCCACCTATGCCGCGCGCTTGACCAGCACCGGCTCGGCCCGGTAGCGTGCGGCGAACAGCCGCTTGAGATGCGCGACCTTGGGCAGGTCGTTGATCACGATATAGGGGTGGCGCGGGTTCTCGGTCAGGAAATCCTGGTGGTAGGCCTCGGCGGGAAAGAAGCTGGGGTTGCTCTCCACGCGCGTCACGATGGGCCTGGGGTAAACCTTGAGCGCATCGAGCTGGGCAATGTAGGCGCGAGCCACCTTGTCCTGCTCGGGGCTGGCCGCGAAGATGGCCGAGCGGTACTGCGGGCCCGTGTCCGGCCCCTGGCGGTTGAGTTGGGTCGGGTCGTGCACCACCGAAAAGAAGATCTGCAGCAGGGCGCCGTAGCTCACCTGCGCGGGGTCGTAGCTCACTTCCACCGACTCGGCATGGGCCGTGCGCCCGCTGCTCACCTGGTTGTAGCTGGCCGTGGCGGCCGAGCCGCCGCTGTAGCCCGACACGGCCTTTTGCACCCCCTTGACATGCTGGAACACCCCCTGCACGCCCCAGAAGCAGCCGCCGGCGAAGATGGCCTTCTCCAGCCTGGCGCTCCCCGCAGGCACATCCTGCGCGGGCGGCGGGATCACCACGGCGTCTTCGGCCGAGTGGGCCAAATTCTGGAAGAGCAGGGCGCCGCTGGCCAGCGTGGCGCCGCCGGCGAGAAACTGCAGCAGGCTGCGCCGGCGGGGAGAGGACGGGGTCGTTGTCATGGTGAAGGCCTTGGTGGGAAGGTGGAGGGAGTGTGGTGCGCAGATGCGCGGCGTGGCTCAGCCAAACGTAAAGGCATAGGCGTCGACAGGGGCATCCAGGAACTCGATGCTGAAGGTGCGCTCGCGGATGTCCCCGCTCTGGCGCACCAGCTGGTACAGGCGCTGCCCGGTCACCGTGCCCGTGCCATCGGCGGCCACGTCCAGGCCGTGGGCAGTGCCAGGGGGCTGGCCATCGACCGTGACCTTGAAGCGCACCGGCGTGCCGCCCGCGCCCGGCCCCAGCACCATGTGCACGTCGCGGGCCTGGAAGCGGTAGACGATGCGGCCGCTGCCGCCGGAGAGCGTGGCGCGCTCGGCACCCACCGTCCACTGGCCGGCCAGGCCCCAGGCATTGAGCGCCGGGTTCGACGGGGCGGTGTAGGTGGCAGCGCGGTCGCGCACCGCAGGCTCGGCCGAGGCGAAATTCTCGGCCCGTTCATAGTCCAGGTAGGTCTCGTGCGAGCGCACCGCCTTCATGTCGGCCGGCTGGTGCACGCCCGAGGCGGCCACCTGGGCCAGCCCGTTCTGTACCGGGGCGGCCGTGCCAGCCTCGCGCAGCAGTTGCTGGATGGCGCGCTCCGACTCGGCATAGCTGCCCTCGCCGAAATGGTGGTAGCGCATGCGGCCCTGTGCGTCGATCAGGTAGTGCGCGGGCCAGTAGCGGTTCTGGAAGGCACGCCAGATGGCGTAGTTGTTGTCGATGGCCACCGGGTAGGTGATGCCCAGGTCGCGCACGGCCTTGCCCACGTTGGCGGCATCGCGCTCGAAGGCGAACTCGGGCGCGTGCACGCCCACCACCACCAGGCCCTGGTCCTTGTACTTCTCGGCCCAGGCCTTGACATAGGGCATGGCGCGCAGGCAGTTGATGCACGAATAGGTCCAGAAGTCCACCAGCACCACCTTGCCGCGCAGGCCGGCAGTGGTGAGGGGCGGCGAGTTGAGCCACTGCACGGCCCCGTCGAGCGAGGGCACCTCGCCCTGGTCCGCAAGCCGCTCGGTACCGCCGTGCCCCGCAGAACCGGCCGCCATCATCATCATCGACGGGTTGCCGCTCATCGCCATGGCCCCGCCCTGGGGCTGGCCGCCGAGCCGGTCCACCAGGGCCTGCTCGATGCCGCCGGTGGATGCCGTGGAAAGCCGCGCCAGCACGCCCGTGTCCAGCCCCAGCGCGATCGCGGCGACGCCGGCCAGCATGGCAGCCCCCAGGCCGCGGCGCACCCACTCGCCCACGCCCAGCGAGCGCTTGAGCGCGGAGAACACCCGCCCGCCCAGCAACAGGGCGGCGGCCATCGAAGTGGCCGCACCGGCGGCATAGGCCAGCAGCAGCAGGCTGGTGCCCACGCTGGCGCCCTGCAACGCGGCTCCTGTCAGGATCAGGCCCAGCACCGGCCCGGCGCAGGGTGCCCACAACAGGCCGGTGGCCACACCCAGCAGCAGCGAGGCACCGGGGCGCGGCCTGCCATCGCCCTGCGCCGTCTGCGACAGGCGGTCACCAGCGGCGACCAGGGGGCGCGCCATGCGCTCGGCAAGGCCGGGCCACAGCAGCGCCAAACCGAACACCGCCACCAGCACCAGTGCGGCCCAGCGGCCGTACTGGTTGGCGGCCACCACCCAGCCGCCGCCCACGGCAGCGAGCGTGGCCACGGCCGCAAAGGTCAGCGCCATGCCTGCCAGCAGCGGCAGGCCGCTGCGCACGAAGGGCTGGCTGGCGCGCGAGAAGACAAAGGGCAGCACGGGCAGGATGCAGGGGCTGAGGATGGTGAGCACACCGCCCAGGTAGGCCAGAAGGATGAGCAGCATGGCAGGTCTCTCCTCAGGCCGCGCCGGGCGTGAACTGGAGCGACAGGCCGTTCATGCAGTAGCGCAGGCCGGTGGGCTGGGGCCCGTCGTTGAACACATGGCCCAGGTGGCCGCCGCAGCGGCGGCAGTGCACCTCCGTGCGTGCCATGCCGAAGGTCCGGTCCGTGCGGGTGGCCACGGCCTTGTCCAGCGGCTTCCAGAAGCTGGGCCAGCCGGTGCCGCTGTCGAACTTGGTGCTGGACGAGAACAGTGGCAGCGCACAGCCCGCGCAGGCGAAGGTGCCGGGGCGGTGCTCCTTGTTGAGCGGGCTGCTGCCCGGGCGCTCGGTGCTCTCCTGGCGCAGCACCGCGTACTGCTGGGGCGTGAGTTTGGCGCGCCACTGGGCATCGGTGAGGGTGAATTCGAAGACTTCGCTGCCGCCGGCGGCGGCCGGGGCCTGGCGGTGCGAGAACACGGCAGCCAGGGCCAAGGCGCTGGCGCTGCCGGTGAACAGGAGTTGGCGGCGGGTGGTGGGCATGGTGTCCTCGGTCGGTAGGGATGGCACGGAGCTTAGGTTCGCTCCCATCGCGAAGTCTTCACGCAAACTTCAAAAAATCGTGATAACTCGGCACGCGGCGATTGCGCACAATGCAGGCCATCCCTTGCTCACCTGCTTTTTCCATGTCCATACCTCCCTCCAAACGCGTCCTGCTTGTCGAAGACGATGCCCACATCGCCGACCTGCTGACCATGCACCTGCGTGACGAAGGCCTGCAGGTCGTGCACTGCGCGCGGGGTGACGACGGCCTGGAGCAGCTCACGCGCGGTGGTGACTGGGACGCGCTGGTGCTGGACCTGATGCTGCCCGGCGTGGATGGCCTGGAAATCTGCCGCCGCGCCCGCGCCATGCAGCGCTACGTGCCCATCATCATCATCAGCGCCCGTGCCAGCGAGGTGCATCGCATCCTGGGCCTGGAAGTCGGTGCCGACGACTACCTGCCCAAGCCGTTCTCGGTGCTGGAACTGGTGGCCCGCGTGCGGGCCCTGCTGCGCCGGGCCGAGGCCATGGCGCAGAACGCGCGCCAGGAGGCGGGCAGCCTGTCGGTGGCCGGCCTGGCCATGGACCCGGTGGCGCGCGAGGCCCGCCTGGCCGGCCAGCGGCTGGACCTCACGCCGCGCGAGTTCGACCTGCTGTACTTCTTCGCGCGCCAGCCGGGCAAGGTGTTCTCGCGCATGGACCTGCTCAATGCCGTCTGGGGCTACCAGCACGAGGGCTACGAGCACACGGTCAACACCCACATCAACCGCCTGCGCGCCAAGATCGAGGCCGACCCGGCCCAGCCCGCGCGCATCCTCACCGTCTGGGGCCGGGGCTACAAATTCGCTGGGGAGGCACCATGAAGCTCACCCTGACCCAGCGGCTGTCGCTGGTGTTCGCCGTGCTGCTGCTGGTGTGCAGCGGCACCTCGGCCTGGATGCAGGTGCGCTCCAACCGCATGCACGAGCTCGAGGTGGTGCAAGGCCTTTCGCGCGACCTGGCCGCCAGCATCGCCCGCGACGCCCAGCTCACCGATGCCGACGGCCTCATGCCCGGCGCGGTACGCAGGCTGTTCAACCAGCTCATGGTGGTCAACCCCAGCGTGGAGGTCTATCTGCTCGGGCCCGATGGCGCCATTGCCGGCCATGCCGCACCCGAAGGCCGGCTGCGCCGCGACCGGGTGGACCTGGCCCCCGTGCGCCGCCTCATCGAAGGGGCGCCGCTGCCCATCCTGGGGGACGACCCGCGCAGCCAGGACGGGCGCAAGGTCTTCAGCGCCGCGCCGCTGCGCGTGCATGGGCGCGATGTGGGCTTCATCTACGTGGTGCTCTTGGGCGAGGCGCACGACGCGGTGGCCGCGCAGGGCTCCACCAACGCCGTGCTCACCACGGCGCTGTGGTCCATCGCCATGGTGGCGCTGCTGTGCCTGGCGGCCGGGCTCACGGCCTTCACGCTCATCACCCGGCCGCTGCGCCGTCTGACAGAGACCGTGCGCGGCTTCGACATGAGCGGCGCACCGGTGCCCCTGCCCGCGCCTGCGCTGCAGGAGCCGGTACCGCCGGGCAGCCGCGACGAGATCGCGGTGCTGGATGGCGCCTACCGCCAGATGGTGGCGCGCATCGGCGAGCAATGGCAGGCCCTGAGCCGCCAGGACCAGGAGCGGCGCGAGCTGATCGCCAACGTCTCGCACGACCTGCGCACGCCCCTGTCCTCGCTGCACGGCTACCTGGAGACCCTGCTGGTGAAGGACGCCACCCTGCAGCCGGCCGAACGCCAGCGCTACCTGGGCATCGCGCTGGACCAGAGCCGCAAGGTAGGCGCGCTGGCGCAGAGCCTGTTCGAGCTGGCACGGCTCGAATACGGCTTTGTCCAGCCGGAGGCCGAACCCTTTGCCATGGCCGACTTGGTGCAGGATGTGTTCCAGAAATTCGAGCTGATGGCCCAGGAGCGCCAGGTGGCGCTGCAGGCGGACATCGCGCCGCAACTGCCGCCCGTGCATGCCGACCTGGGCCTCATCGAGCGGGTGCTGACGAACCTGCTGGACAACGCTTTGCGCCATACCCCGTCCGGTGGCTCCGTGACGGTGGGGCTGGCGCGCGAGGGTGACGCCCTGGCCGTGCTGGTGCAGGACACCGGGCCCGGCATTGCGCCGGAGCTGCGCGAGGGGCTGTTCGAGCGGCCGTTTGCCGTGGGCGGAGCGCGGCGCGGCGGCGGCCTGGGGCTGCGCATTGCGCACCGCATTCTGGCGCTGCATGGCAGCCGCATCGCGCTGCTGGAAACTCCGGAGACCGGGGCTGCGTTCCGGTTCACCTTGCCCTGGGCACGTGGCGGCGCATCCGACGGGCCTGCCGACCGCTGAGGGGGCATGCCGCCAGCGGGGCTAAGAGTTTTCACCTAGGCGCCCCTGTAGGACAACCTCACCATGGCGGCACCCCTGCAATTTTGTGCTACCCCTTTGCCGGTATCGGGTGTAAGAATGGGTTGTCCTGGCATAACAGGATCGGCGGGGAGGACCATTGTTGCGCTCGAGCTTCGAATCGAAGGTTCTGGCTGCTTTCATCGCGGCCGCTGCGGTGGTGGCCGGCGTCACGGCGATGGGATGGAAGCTGGCCGATGACGCCGAGGAGGCGACGCGATGGGTGGCCCACACCCACCAGGTGCTGGGCAATGTGGCCCACATCCGTGCCAACACCCTGCAGATCGAGCTGAGCACGCAGACCTTCCGCATCAGCGGAGACACTGCGCACCTCACCGAGCGCGATGCTGCGGCCGAGGCCCGCGAGGCCATGCTGTCGCAACTGCGCCATCTCACCGCCGACAACCCTTTGCAGCAGGAGCGCTGGACCCTGCTGCGCCAGATGGTGGACGAGCGGCTGGCCATTTCCCGGCGGGTGGAAATGCTGCGCAAGACCCAGGGGCCGGAGGCCGCCAATGCCTATGTGGCCACGGCCCCGCTGCAGAAGACGCGCGACCGCATCCACGAACTGCTGCGCGGCATGGAATTCGAGGAAGCCTCGCTGCTGCGCGAGCGCACCGAAGCGCAACTGCGCATCCGCCGCCTGCTGCTGACTGCCAATGGCGCAGCGGTGCTGGTGCTGGCAGGACTGCTGGCGGGGGCCTATGCGCTGATCACGCGCCAGTTGCGCGAGACCCGCCAGGCCCAGCGCGCACTGGCCGACAGCGAGGAAGGCCTGGCCACCACCATGCAGTCCATCGGCGACGCCGTGCTGGCCACCGACACCGAAGGCCGCGTGACCCGCATGAACCCGGTGGCCGAGCAACTGACCGGCTGGACCTTCGAGATGGCGCGCGGCCTGCCCATCGACGTGGTGTTCCGCATCATCAACGAGATCACCCGCGAGCCGGCCGTGGTGCCCGTGGCCCAGGTGCTGGCCACCGGCGTGGTCCATGAACTGGCCAACCACACGACCCTGATCGCGCGCGATGGCACCGAGTGCCCGATTGCCGACAGTGCAGCCCCCATACGCACCAGCGCTGGCGAGGTGACGGGGGTGGTGCTGGTGTTCCGCGACGAGAGCCTGGCCCGCCAGGCCCAGCGCCTGATCGTGGACGCCAATGCGCAGCTGGAGCAGCGGGTGCAGGAGCGCACGGCGCAGCTGCGCGCCAGCGAAGACCAGCTCTACAGCGTGATCAACAGCGTACCGACGGTGCTGGCCTACGTCAACGCCGAACAGCGCTACGTCTACGTCAACGCGCACCACAAATCACTGTACGCCCCGGACCGCGACGAGGTGGCCGGGCACACGGTGCGGGAGATCATCGGCGAGGAGCGCTACGCCCATGCGCGACCGATGATCGAGCGGGTTCTGCAGGGCGAGCGCCAGAGCTATGACTGGCAGCCCTTTCCCGGCATGTGGCAGGCCATCGACTGCATACCCAAGCACGACGACGAAGGGCGCGTGCAGGGCTACTATGTGCTGGGTTCCGACATCACGGTGCGCAAGCACGCCGAGGACAAGGTGCTGGCGCTCAACGCCTCCCTGGAGGACCACGTGCTGCGGCTGGAGCACACCACCCGGGCCCTGAAGACGCTGAGCGCCGGCAACCGCACCATGCTGCGTGCCGTGGACGAGCAGGGCCTGCTGTCCAGCATGTGCGAGGCCATCGTCACGGCGGGCGGCTACGCCATGGCCGTGGTGTGGTGCCGCGCCGCGAATGGCGAGGGCCGGCTGGTGCCGGTGGCCGAGAGCGAGGCCCCCGGGGCCCCGCCCTGGCTGCGCACGCTGAATGCTCGCTGGGATGGCGGCGACGCAGCCCAGGGCCTGCCGGGTGACGCACTGCGTTCCGGGCTGGCCTGCGTGGGCCGGGGAGGGGAGCCATCCGGGCCGGATGGCCCCGTCTGGCTGGCAGGCATGCCTGCCGCAGCCTCGGTGCTCGCGTGCCCGCTGCGGGTGGAGGGCACGGTGATCGGTGTCCTGGCAATCTACAGCAGCCGCCCGAAGATCTTCGATTCCGACGAGATCACCTTCCTCGTCGAGTCGGCCGATGACCTGGCCTATGGCGTGGCCACGCTGCGCCAGCGCAGCGAGCAGGCCCGGGTGCAGGAGGCGATGCAGCAGATGCGCCGCTACGACAGCCTTACGGGTCTGCCCAACGAGGCGCACTTCACCGAGATCCTGGTGGCCGCCATCGCGGCCGGCCGGCAGTCCGGCCAGCACTTCGCGGTGCTGCAGGCCAATGTGGAGCGGCTCAGCGAGATCAACGATGCACTGGGGTTCTGCTATGGCGACCAGATCCTGCAGGGTGTCGGGGCCCGCCTGGTCAATGCCGTGCCAGCTTCGGCCACGGTGGGAAGACTGCGCGGCGACGAGTTCGCCATTTTGCTGCCGCAGTGCGATGCCGTTTCCGCGGTGGCCATGGTGCGGGCCGTGGATGCGGCGCTGGCCCAGCCGTTTCCCATCGCCGGCATTGCGATGGAAGTCTCGGTCACGGCCGGGGTCGCCCTGTTCCCCCTGCATGGCGAAACCCCCCACGACCTCTACCGGCACATGGACACGGCCGTTCACCAGGCCAAGAAGGCCGGGCTCGGGCACGTGGTGTTCGACCCGGCGCAGAGCCACCACCGCAACCAGGCGCAGCATCTGCAGATGGCCGGCGAACTGCGGCTTGCCATCGAAAACGGTGACCTGTCGCTCTACCTGCAGCCCAAGATCGAGATGGCCACGGGCCGGGTGTGCGGTGCCGAGGGCCTGGTGCGCTGGCGCCATGCGGCGCGCGGCATGCTGATGCCGGGCGAATTCATCGGACTGGCTGAACACACGGGCTTGATCAAGCCGCTGACCGAATGGGTGATCGAGGCGGGCCTCAAGCTCAACCACGGCTGGGCCGCCCGGGGCGCGGCGCTGCCGATTGCCGTGAACCTGTCCGCGCGCAACCTGCGCGACGAATCGCTGCTGCACACCATCCGCCAGTTGCAGGCCACCTGGCCCGTGGCGCCCGGACTGCTGGAACTGGAGATCACGGAAACCACCGTCATGGAAGAGCCCGAGCGTGCCCTGCGCGTGCTGCAGGCATTGCGCGACCTGGGCATCGCGCTGTACATCGACGACTTCGGCACCGGCTATTCATCGCTCAGTTACCTGCAGCAGCTGCCGGTGGAGTGCATCAAGATCGACCAGTCCTTCGTCAGCGAGATGTCGGTGAGCAAGGCCTCGGCCGTGATCGTGCGCTCCACCATCGACCTGGCGCATGACCTGGGCCGAAAGGTGGTGGCCGAGGGCATCGAGTCACTGGCGCACTGGGACCTGCTGGCGGCCCTGGGCTGCGATATCGGACAGGGCTACTTCCTGGCGCGGCCCATGCCGGCAGAAGAACTGCCGGGGTGGATCGCGGGCTTTGTCGCGCCCAGGGCGGGCGTGCAGCCCGACAACAGCGTCGTGATCTGAAAGGCCACTCCCCAGGCAATCGCCGCGCTGTAGCCCGCGTCCTACAACTTGTTGCGGCGCACAAGAAGCGCCGCGGGAACCCTTCAAAAATAGCATGGAGCCACGGTCACACCGGGCACGGGCCCCCTGACCGCACACTTTACGTGCCAGTGGCGGGTCTGCAGATTCCTTGCAGCACGCGCCCACCCACCCTGGAGGGCCCCGGCCATGACATCCCACCCATCGGAGTTTCCGCACGGCCTGGAGGCCGCCCACAATGCGCTGGCCCTGCGGCGCCCCGAAGCCCAGGAAACCGTCATGCCCTTCACCCGGGGCCTGCGTGGCCACGCCAGCACGCATGAGCAGGTCACCCGCGAGGAGCTGGTGCGCAGGCTCGCCGACATCAAGGGCTGCGCCTACAGCATCGACGAACTGCCGCAGCCCATCTGGCAGGGCCGCACCTACCTGGTGCCCAGCGATACGCTGATCGGCCTGGCCACTGCGCATGCCCTCGGGGTGCATGGGCAGGATGATTTGTTCGGCGGTGTCGTGCCGCACGCCTTCGTGGCCACCAAGGCCATCACCCATCCCCTGGTGTCTTTCGAGGCCAATGCGCCAGAAGGCTGGAATCCCGACTTCTCGCGGCTGGTCAAGCGCTCGGTGCTGCCCGGCTATGCGGCTTTTTCGCGCGCCGACGCGCTGCGCGCTGGCGAGGCGCTCTTTGCCTTGGGGCCGCTGCGCGTCAAGCCAGTAGGCGAGACGGGCGGGCGGGGGCAGACGGTGGTTGCCACCATGCAGGCCCTGGAAACCTGCCTGACCGCGCTGGGCGACAGCCTGCTGGAGCGGGCCGGGGTGGTGCTGGAGCACAACCTGACCGAGGTGGAAACGCTGAGCATCGGCCAGGTGCGGGTGGCCGGCCTGCAGGCCTCGTACTATGGACTGCAGCGCCTGACCCCCGACAACGACGGCGCCCTGGTCTACGGCGGCTCCGACCTCACGGTGGTGCGGGGCGACTTCAATGCGCTGCTGGCCTGCACACCCTCGGGCCCTCTGCACGATGCCGTGACCCAGGCACTGGCCTATGACGAGGCGGTGCGCACCTGCTACCCGGGTTTCTTCGCATCGCGCATCAACTACGACGTGGCCCAGGGGCTGAACGCGGCAGGCCAATGGTGCTCGGGCGTGCTCGAGCAGTCCTGGCGCGTGGGCGGGGCCAGCGGTGCCGAGGTGGCGGCCCTGGAGGCGTTCCACCAGGATCCGCTCCTGCGCCGGGTGCGCGCCAGCTGCGTCGAAAAATTCGGTGCCCCCCAGCCCATACCGGTTGGGGCCACCCTGTACTACCAGGGGGTCGATCCCGAGGCCGGGCCGCTGACCAAGTACACCACGCTGGAGATCCATGACCACACGGCATAGAGCCATCCGCATTCCCGTGGGCGACCGCAGCATCGCCGGCACCCTGGTCGCACCCGACGTGCTGGTGCCTGGCGTGATGCTGGTGCACGGCTGGGATGGCAGCCAGCAGCAGTACATCCAGCGCGCCCACCAGATCGCCGCCATGGGCTGCATCTGCCTGACCTTCGACCTGCGCGGCCATGCCAACGACCGGGCCGAGCGCGAGACTGTGACCCGGGAGGACAGCCTGAACGACATGCTGGCCGCCTACGACCTGCTGGTAGGCCACCCGGCGGTGGACCCTGCCTCGGTGCTGGTGGTCGGCACCAGCTACGGAGCCTACCTGGCGGCCGTGCTCAGTGCCTTGCGCCCCGTGCGCTGGATGGCACTGCGCGCGCCCGCGCTGTACAAGGACGAGGACTGGATGGTCTCCAAGATCAAGCTCAACCGCCAGGAAGTCGCCGCCTACCGCAAGAGCAGCAGCATCGAGCCGCAGAGCAACCGCGCGCTGGCGGCCAGCGCCCAATTCGAAGGCGACGTGCTGTTGGTGGAGTCCGAGCACGACGACGTGGTGCCGCGTCCGGTGCTGGAGAACTACCGTGCGGCCTTCCTGCACACGCAGTCCATGACCTACCGGGTGATCAGCGATGCCGACCACGCACTGACCCGGGCCGAGTGGAGGGACGCCTACACCAGCATCCTCGTCAATTGGGTGCAGGAAATGCTCAACGGTGCCCGCAAGAAGGCAAGGGGGTAGGCAGGCCTTCCATCCCCAATGAGAGCGATGATGGCGCAGACACCGTCCCTGGCCGCCTGAGGCCTGCCCGAAGGCACGGTGGATGCCGCCCAGAGCCGCATGCGCCATGCGCTGTAAGCGCATCGGGGTGACCCCGGCAAGGTACCTGATGCATTCAGCGCGGCCCGGTACAGCGCTGGCGGCAACGCCGCCGCCCATGCCAACCTGTGGCCGTATACCCTGGCCTGCCCTGCAAGAGAGGCCTGAGGAATATCGGCCTGCACAGTGGTCATATTGCCGGATGGATTTGGTAACCGAATATAGATGGTATTTACGATGTGAATTGCATTGCGGAGCAGGGATGGCCTGGCACACGGCGATTGTCCTACAGCCAATAATCAATGCAAGGTTCACCATGGGTGCATTGATAAATCGCCCATAGGTGCTTTCATTGCCGGTCTCGGCAAGCGCAACCCCAATGCTCCAGGCTGTGCAGGCATCTGCGGATATTCCAGGGCGAGTTCCTGAAAACCAGGATATTTACGGAGCCTACCTTCACGAGGTACCTTATGTCCCGTTCCAAATCCGCTGTATCTTCCCTGCTCGATGCCTCGGTCGTCGGTGAGGAGGATCCCGGCGCATCCCTCGAAATCCTGCGCAACGCAGCACTTCAACACAACCAGTCAAAGAGGAAAGCCCCGGCAGACTCGCCACGCCCGAGCCAGGAAACCAATCCCTACCTCACGATTAACTGCTCCAACAATGGCCGGTGCTTCACGATCCAGGTTCAATGGCAGCAGCCGCAGGCGCGCGAGTTCACCGACCTGCTGGGCCTGGTGATCGCGGAACATGCGGTGATTTCCGACGTAGCCTGGGCGCACCACAAGCAGACGGGGCAGGACCCCGTGCAGCTGGAGATCAGTGCCACCGCCAGCGGCAAAGCCGCTGTGCAGGTCAAGGCTGCCGCGGTACACGGCGGCAGCCCGGCTACTGCGCCCAAGCGCAAGGTGCTGCATGAGCCCTTCCTTGCCGCGAATGACCATGTGCCCTATGGCACAACACGGCAGCGGATGTACCGCTGAGGCAGCGTAACCGAGTGTTCAGGCTCCTGCAGGCGACAGCGCCGACTCGGCCTCCGAGCGCAGCCAGCGCGCGAAATCCTGGGCATCGGGGTTGGCGGCACCCCGTAGGCTGGGCACTACGTAGTAGCCCCGCTGGGACGCCGCACAGCTGCCGAAGGGCGTGACCAGCCGGCCGCTGGCCACCAGTTCGGCCAGCAGCGGCAGGCGGCCGATCACCACCCCCTGGCCCTGCATGGCCGCCGCCACCGCATCGGCGTACTGCGTGAAGCGCACCGTGTTCTTCATGCGCACTTCGGACACGCCCATCAGGCGCGCCCAGGGGTCCCATTCCCCCGTGAGCGGCATGTTGGCATGCGGGTCCACCGCGAGCAGGGTATGGCGCACCAGGTCCCCCGGCTGCAGCAGCGGGTTGGCCGGGTTGCGGGCCAGGCCCGGCGAGCACATGGGAACCACCCACTCCTCGAACAGGGGCTTGCCCTGGCCATCCTCGGTGGGGCAAAAGCGCACCCCCAGGTCCAGCTGGCTGCGGTCCAGGTCCAGCAGTTCCAGGGTGGCCGAGATGCGCACATCCACGTCGGGATGCCGCTCGGTGAAGCGCGCCAGCCGCGGAATCAGCCACAGCGAGGCAAAACCCGGCGTGCAGGTCAGCGCCACCTGGCGCGGCACCGGCACCGCGCGCACCCGGGCGGTGGCGTCGCGCAGGCGCTCCAGGGCGTCGACTGCGGCCCGCTGCATGATGGTGCCGGCCTCGGTCAGCACCAGGGCGCGGTGCCGGCGCTCGAAGAGCGCCACCCCCAGCCAGGCTTCCATCTGCTGGATCTGGCGGCTTACGGCCGACTGGGTGAGAAAGATCTCCTGCGCAGCCAGGGTGAAGCTCAGGTGGCGTGCCGAGGCCTCGAAGCTGCGCAGCAGGTCCAGCGGTGGCAGCTCCTCCCGCCCAATGGCCGCAGAAGCCGCTTTCACATTCTGAATTGGCATGCGAAGAATTCCAAATGACCGTTTGAGCAACAGGGACCGGCTCACTATATTCATTCCATCAGCGAATGGATAGGAGCGTTTACCATGATGATCGAACTCGCACACCGCGGCCTGCACCAGGTGCCTGATGCGGCCGGTCAGCGCATTCAGTGCCAGAGCGGCACCGTCTGGATCACGCTGGACCACGACACCCGGGATATCGTGCTGGAGCAGGGCGAGAGCTTTTCCAGCCCAGAGCACAAGAGGGCCCTGGTGTACGCCCTGGCACCAGCGCGCCTGCTCATCGAGCCGCCAACGGGTGACAAGCCGGCCGCGCGCACAACGACCTCCCTGCGCCGCGCGCTCCGTGGTACAGGCGCGCCGGTCGCCGCCTGAGGAAGGCTCAGCGCCGGCTGGCGATATCGACCACCTTGGCCTCGGCCGGTGGCGGCACCCCTTGGCCCAGCAACTGCAGGTACAACTGCTCGTAAGGGCGGGCTGCGGCAGCCCAGCCGAAGGACTGCGCCATGCCCCTGCGCTGCAGTCCGCGCCAGAGCGCGGGCTGCGCCCAGGCCTCAAGCACCCGGCTCAGCGCGCGGTCGAACTCGGCCTGGGTCGGTGCCGCCATCATGAAGCCGGTGCCCTGGTCCAGGCCGGGGCCGGCGTCGCTCACCGTATCGGCCAGGCCGCCTGTGGCCGTGACCACCGGCGGCGTGCCGTAGGCCTGGCTGTACATCTGGTTGAGCCCGCAGGGCTCGAAGCGCGAGGGCATCAGAAAGCAGTCGGCCCCGGCCTCGATCTGGTGCGCCAGCGCCTCGTCGAAACCCAGCGTGGCGTGGACCTGGCCCGGATGGGCCTCGGCCAGCGCGCGCAGTCCGGCCTCCAGCGGTGCCTCGCCCCGGCCCAGTACCACCAGTTGGGCCCCCCGCGCCAGCAGGGCAGGGGCGCCCGCCAGCACCAGGTCCACCCCCTTCTGGGAAGTGAGCCGCCCCACCAGGCCCAGCAGCGGGCCGGGCCCATCTTCCAGGCCGCAGCGCTTGCGCAGGGCGGACTTGTTCAAGGCCTTGGCCTGCAGGCGGTCCGCGCCGTAGTGGGCCGCAATCAAAGGGTCGAGCTCCGGGTTCCACACTTCGGTGTCGATGCCGTTGAGCAGCCCGTGCAGCCGGTCGGCCTGGGCGCGCAGCACCCCATCGAGCCCGAAGCCCAGGGCCGGTTGCTGGATCTCGCGCGCATAGGTCGGGCTCACCGTGGTGATGGCGTCGGCGAACTGCAAACCCGCCTTGAGCATGGACAGCTGGCCCCAGAACTCCACGCCCTCCATGCCACGGTGGGCCGGCGCGATGTCCAGCACCTCGCAGGCCTCCATGGGGAACACGCCCTGGAATGCCAGGTTGTGGATGGTGATGAGGCTGCGGGCCACGTCTTTCTGCCCGGCATCCCGCGCCTGGCGCAGGTACAGCGGCGCCAGGCCGCAGGGCCAGTCGTTGGCGTGCACGATGTCGGCGCGCCAGCCACAGGGGGTGTGCTCCGTACCGATCAGCGCGGCCACGCGGCTGAGCAGGCCGAAGCGCAGGGCCTGCTCGTGCATGGGCGTGTGGGCCGGATCGCCGTAGGGCGTGCCCGCGCTGGCATACAGGGACGGGCACGACAACAGCAGGAACGGCATGCCGTCGGGCGCCATCACCTGCAGCAACTGGGCCGCCGGCCAGGGGCCATGGGCGGGAATGGGCATGATCGCATCGAGCGTGCCATCGATGACCATGCCGCCATAGGCGGGCATGAGGATGACCACCTCATGCCCCAGCGCCTTCAGGGCCCGGGGCAGGGCGGCACTGACGTCTCCCAGCCCTCCGGTCTTGACCAGGGGAGCGCATTCGGGCGTGGCAAACAGGATTTTCATGGCGGGGTATCTTGCGCCACCAGGATGGCAAAGGGCAGGCGGGTGCTGGCCGGGCCGATATCGCCCAGCACCTCATCCAGGGAATGGTCTGGCGCATTGGCCAGTGTCTGGCCGGTCATCCAGTCACGCCAGCGGCCCGGGCGGGCCAGCGCAGGGTGGGCCGAGGCCAGCGCCATGCGCGTGCCGTTCCATCCGCGCTCGCCCAGGCCCACCAGCAAGCGCCCGCAGACGACCACGATGGCCTGGTCCCCGCCGATGCGGGCAAATGCCAGGGCATGCTCCTGCGCCGGGCCTTCCAGGGCCAGCGGCAGGTACAGCCCGTCGCGGAACAGCGCGGGCATCAGCCGGCGCAGCTGCAGCAGGCGCCAGGTGACCAGCTGCTTGGCACCCGGCGGCATGACCGGGCCGTTGCCCAGCAGGGCATGCCAGTCGGCGGGGGCCGGATACTGCCCCTCGCCCCGGTAAAGCGCCCGCAGCGGTTCCAGCGCAGCGGCGAGCGCCGGCAGGTCCGCCGGGCGCCGGTTGTCGGGGTCCACCAGCGCAAAGTTCCAGACCTCGCAGCCCTGGTAGATGTCCGGTACGCCCGGCGCGGTGAGCTTGAGCGCCAGCTGGCACAGGCTGTTGCGGAATCCGTATGGGGACACGCGCTGCACGAACGCTTCGAGCTCGGAGACAAAACGCTCCGTGGACAGTGATTTTTCGATGTAGTCGCGCACCGCGGCCTCGTAGGCCTCATTGGGGAACAGCCAGTTGCTCTCGAGCTTGGCTTCGCGCATGGCCTTTTCCTTGTAGCGCTGAATGCGCTGCACCAGGCCCTGGCGCTCCTGGGGATCGGTGGCGTGCGCCGGCCAGATGCCGACCATCGCCTGGTACAGCCCCCACAGGTCGTGGGGCAGCGGCGCCGCCCGGCCGTCGACCTCCACCTCGAAGCGCTGGCCGCAGGCCTGCAGCGCCTGCACCGTTTCCTGCCAGGCGGCGGGCATTTCGGAGAGCACGTTGAGCCGCGCGCGCACGTCCTCCGAGCGCTTGCTGTCGTGCGTGGAGGTGGCCAAAAGCTCGTGCGGCAGGTGGCGCCCGCGCTGCAGGTTGCCCTGGTGAAAGGCCGCGACCGAAATGCCGAAGCGCTGCGGCTCTGCGCCCACGTCGTTGAGCGAGACCAGCCGCACGTAGCGGTAGAACAGGGTGTCCTCGACCGACTTGGCCATCACCGGCGCAGTGAATTGCTGCCAGCGCCGCACGAAGCGCTCGCGCAGGCCAGGCTCGGGACCGGGCTCACCCTGCAGTACCGCCTGCAGGTAGGCCAGCACCCCGCCTTCGGCCGAGCCCAGGCGCCGGCGTGCGGCACTGATGGCCCAGGCGATGTGCTGGCGGTCCGCCTCGCTCGGCGGGGCGCCGCCGGGCACCACGTAGGTGCGGTACACGGGGAACTGGGCCGCCACCTCCACCAGGGCCACGCGCAGCTGGTTGCGCGTGAAGTCGCACACGGCGCGGTCGGCGCGGGTGATCCGGCTCAAGGTGTCCACCAGCCAGGCCATGTCGGAGAACAGCGCCGTCTCGATGATCAGGCGCTTGCATTCGTAAGCGGCCTCCTCGAAGGGCCGGGTGTCCCCGGTGAACGCGCCATAGATCGCGTCGAAGCGTTCCCGCGCGTCGGCCGCGATGAACAGGCCGTTGACCAGGGTGCTGAAACGGTAGCCCGTGCCACCATGCACCCGCCAGTCGGCGGGCAGGGGCTCATGGTCGGCCATGATCTTCTCGACCACCAGGTACAGCGCCTGCGGCGGTTGGCCCCGGGCCTGGCGCTGCGCGGCATGGCGCTGCTGCAGGCGCTCGAAGTACCGGGCCGGGTCGGCCAAGCCATCGGGGTGGTCGATGCGCAGGCCCGTGACCTGGCCCTCGGCCAGCCAGCGCAGAGGCAGGGCATGCACGGCCTCGAAGACCTCGGGGTCTTCCATGCGGATGGCCGCCAGGGCGTTGATGTCGAAAAAGCGCCGGTAGTTGATGTCGTCGCCCGCCACGCGCCAGTCGGCCAGCCGGTAGGCCTGGGCCTGGAGCACGGCATCGAGCGACTCGCGCCCCGCCGCGTCCGCCGTCTGCCCGTTCACACGGGCCAGGCAGGCCTGGATCCAGCCCGCCACCCAGGGGCGGGAGGCAGCCAGCTCGGCCCGCCTGCGCTGGTACAGCGGGGCGTCGCGCAGGCGGGCCGCGCGCAGCGCGGCATCCCTGCTGTCCCGGGGGGGAATCTGCCCGCAGGCGTCCACCAGCGAGGCCACTTCGGCCAGCTCCTCGGCCGGCTCCCCCGCTGGCAGGGCCACGGCGCCCAGCAGCGGGGCATAGCTGCGCCGGTCCAGCGGGACGGCGTGGTCCCAGTAGCCGACCTGCGGGCGGCCCTGGGCGGCGTCCA
>NZ_JBKDTZ010000112.1:0-5265 GCF_046339755.1 Acidovorax sp.
CAGCGACCTGTACGAGAGCGTGAAGGAAAGCGCCGCCAAGGGCGAGGACCTGCGCAAGGTCTACGAGGCAACCTTTGCGAAGCTGCAACCCAAGTACGGGCACTGGGTGATCTTCAACCACTGCATGCCGTTCGACGTGACGCGTGCCTACGACGAGGCCACGCAGTACCCTGACCCGCGCATCTGGACGGCCGAGCGCGATGTGCAGATGTGGAAGGCATTGGAAGGCTGATTTTCGGCATGGCTGCGCGCGACGGCGGCCCTGGCATGACTTGCCTCGCAGGCTCGCGTTGAGCGGGCGCTGCTACCCCTTGGCGCTTTCAGGAGTTGACCCCCACCATGCCCGTGAACGATCGCCAGTCCCTGGCCGTGCAGGCCGTCCTGATCGGCGCCATGGCGGTCTGGGGACTCAACCTCACGGCGGTGAAGCTGCTGACCGCCTGGTTCGCGCCCGCCACGCTGGCCTCGGTGCGCATGCTGGTGGCCTGCGCGGCGCTCACGGCCGTCGTGGCCGCCAAGCGTTGTGCCTGCCTGCGCTTCACACCACGCCAGTGGGGCGCGATGGCGCTGTGCGCGGTGTTCATGGTTTATGCCAACCAAGTGTTGTTCGCCGAAGGCCTGCTGCGCTCGCGGGCCAGCAACGCGGCCCTGGTGATGGCGCTCAGCCCCTTGGCCTCGGCCCTGCTCGCGGCCATCGCGTTCCGCGAGCCGCTCACGCTGCAGCGCAGCCTGGGCGTGCTGCTGGGCTTTGCCGGCGTGGCTGCCGTGGTGCTCAGCCACCCGGGAGCGGGCCTGTCCAGCGCGGGGGTGGGCGATCTGCTCATCATCAGCTCGGTGCTGAGCTTCGCGGCCGGCGGGGCCATGGTGCAGCGCCTGGCGCGCCAGATACACCCGCTGACCATCTGCTGGCTCACCTACTGCATCGGCACGGTGCTGCTCGTGGCGCACACCGCGCTGGGGCCTGCGCCGCTGTCTGCGGCCGCGCTGTTCCCGGGCTGGTGGCCGTGGCTGCTGGTGCTGTTCTCGGGCATCTTTGCCACGGCAGTGTGCAATGTGGTCTGGAACCAGGCCATCGCCACCATCGGCGTGGCGCGTACCGCCGTCTTCCTGTACTGGGTGCCTGTGTTCGGTGTGCTCTTTGCCGCCCTGCTGCTGGGCGAGCAGCTCACGCTGTGGCACCTCGCGGGCTTTGCCGCCGTGATGGGAGGCACCTGGCTGGGCACGCGCCGGCAGGCCCCGGCCGCACCCGCCGTGCCTTGACACCGTTCCTTCATTTGATCGCCATGACCGACCTGCACCCTCCCCTGCTGTTCCAGCCGCTGGCCCTGCGCGGCCTCACCCTGCGCAACCGCGTCGTCATCTCGCCCATGTGCCAGCATGCGGCCGATGGTGGCCATGCCACGCCCTGGCACCTGGTGCACCTGGGCAAGTTCGCCCTCGGCGGTGCCGCGCTGATCCTGACCGAGAGCACGGCGGTGGACCCGCGCGGGCGCATCGGCACGGCCGACCTGGGACTGTGGAAGGACAGTCAGGTCGCACCCCTGAAGGCCGTGGTGGACTTCGTGCACGCCAACGGCGCTGCCATCGGCGTGCAGCTCGCACATGCCGGGCGCAAGGCCGGCAGCCAGCCGCTGTGGGAAGGCGGCGCGGCCCTGTCCGAAGCCACCTTGGCGGCCGATGCCGAGCCCTGGCAACGCCTGGGCCCGAGCACCCTGCCTGCGGGGCCCGGCTGGTCCGCCCCCGCCGGGCTCGACGCCGCCGGCATCGAGGACGTGGTGCAGCGCTTTGCCGACGCCGCCCGGCGCGCCGATGCGGCCGGCGTGGACGTGGTCGAGCTGCACTTCGGCCATGGCTATCTGGTGGCGAGCTTTCTCTCGCCCCATGCCAACCACCGCAGCGACGCATGGGGCGGCAGCCTGGAGGGGCGCATGCGCCTGGCCCTGGACATTGCCCGCCGCGTGCGTACCGTGTGGCCCGCGCACAAGCCGCTGTTCGCGCGCCTCTCGGTGGTCGACGGCAGCGGCGAAGGCGGCTGGAGCGTGGACGACTCCATCGTGCTGGCACGCGCGCTGGCGGACTGCGGGGTGGACGTGGTGGACTGTTCTTCCGGAGGGCTCACCGAGGAGACGCGCGCCCTGCCCGTGCCGCGCGGCCTGGGCTTCCAGGTGCCGTTCGCCGAGCGCCTGCGCAGCGAGGCCGGCGTGAAGACCCAGGCCGTGGGCATGATCGTCGACCCCGCGCAGGCCGAGGACATCCTGGACCGTGGCCAGGCCGACCTCATCGCCATCGGCCGCGAGGCGCTGCACGACCCCTACTGGCCCCACCACGCGGCAGCGGCGCTGGGCGCCGACCCCGGCTACGAGCGCTGGCCCCTGCGCCACGGCGTGTGGCTGGCCAAACGGGCACCAGGCCTGGCGCGCGCGCGTGCGGACCAGGCCGCCGGCAATCCCTGACAAGCACTTCATCACCACGCCGGAGACATGGATGACGACAACGACACCCGCCCGCGTCCGCATGGGCCTGATCCAGAAACAGCCCGGCTGGAGCCATGAGCGCTTCGACGCCTACTGGCGCGACCAGCATGGCGCGCTGGCGGCGCGCGTGCCCGGCCTGCGGGGCTACTGGCAGAACCTGGTGACCGACCGGCTACAGCGCGGCATCGACTTTGCGCGCGGCCCCTGGGATTTCGATGGCTTCTCCCAGCTGTGGGTGGATGCCGCGCAGGCCGGCGATGCGGGTTTCCGCGACGGGGCGCTGGCGGCAGCGCTGGTCGCGGACGAGCAGCATTTCCTTGGCGGCCTGCACATCGTGACCACCGAGCAGACCGAGGTCATCGCACTGCCCGAAGACGCGGCAGCGCGCGCCCGGCTGCTCAAGCGCATCTCCACGCTGCGCCGGCGCGATGACCTGTCCGAGACCGATTTCCGGCGCGAATGGCGCGTGCATGCCGACCTGGTACGCACCATGCCAGGCGTGAGCGGCTACCGCCAGAACGTGGTCTGTGGGCGCGAGCGCACCAAGGGCGTGCCCTGCGGCTACGACGAGCTGCCCATCGACGGCATCGTGGAGCTGTGGTTCGAAAGTCCCGAGGTGCTCAATGCGGCCTTCGCTTCGCCCCAGGGCCAGCGCACCATGGCCCACGCCAAGACCTTCCTGGCAGAGATCACGGCCTTTCTGGTCACGGAACGCCGGGTGCTTTGATCGCGCCGCCGCGCTCCTTCAAGGGGTGCGGGGAAATGAAGTGACCGAGCCGTCCACCGTCTGCTCCTGGCTTCCGGGCGGGCAGGGCTGGTCGGTGTAGGTGGTGCGCCCGCCCTGGATGCACTTGCGTGGCTGCACCGGGGCTGAAGCAGCACTGCGCGCACCGGCGGCGGCGCCCCCCTGTGCGGCCTTCTTCTCGGGCGGCAGGCTGTCTTCACCGGGGCGCGAGAGCTTGCTCCAGGTCTTGTCAAGCCAGGGCCGGGCGTGGGGCAGCCATTGGTCGGCGGTCCACCAGGCGGCACCAGCGGCCACCAACACCACCAGCGCAAAGATCGTGGGTCGCCAGGGACTGCGCATGCGTGCGTCTGGTCAGCCCAGGTGCTGCCCGAGGATGCCGGCCAGCTCGAACATGCCGGCGCTGTCCTTGCCGAACACGGCGCGCAGCTTGTCGTCGGCAACGATGGTGCGCTTGTCCTTGGGGTCCTGCAGGTTGTTCGCCTTGATGTACTCCCACAGCTTCTTCACGGCCTCGGGGCGGGCCACCGGCTCGTTGCCGATCACGGCGGCCAGCGCTGCGCTCGGGGCTGCGCCAGCAGCAGCCTTGCGCGGTGCCTTGGCGGCAGCAGTCTTGGAGGCGGCCTTTTTGGCCGGTGCCTTCTTTGCCGCCGCCGCCTTGGCGGGGGCCTTGGCAGCGGCGGTCTTGCCCGCAAAAGCGCCTGCAGCAGGCTTGCGCGGCGGGAACTTGCTCGGTGCGAACTCGAAGTTCACCTTGCCGGCCTCCTTGTCCCAGGCCAGGAAGGCCTTGAACGCGCGGCGTGTGCGCATGGAGACGAACTTGTCCAATAGGTCGGTCTTGCCCGTCTCCAGCAGCTTGTGCATCTGCTCGCGCTCCACGGGCTGCTGCAGGATGATCTTGCCGCTCTTGAAGGTGCAACTCGGCGTGGGCTGGGCGGCGGTGGGCACGGCCTTGCTGCACACGTAGTTGGCGCCGTGCTCGTGCACGGCGGCGCCGCAGATCGGGCAGGGGCCCAGGGAGGCATCGGCAAACTCCACCAGCTCGCCCGATTCCTCGGCGTTCTTGTCGTCGCCGAAATCGAACTCGAGCTTGTAGTTGTGCGCCTCGTCGTCGTACTTGATGACGATCTCCGAGGTGAACGGCCAGCCCGCCTTCGAGCGGAAGCCCTCCAGCGGCCCGATCTTCCTGTCGCGCAGCAGGGCCTCGGCCTCGGCGGTCTCGAAGGTGCGGCCCGCGGGCGACTTGCCGAAGCTGAAGCCGCAGGGCTCGGCACCGGGCTTGCCCACGCAGGCGAAACGGCGGTAGTTCTCCTTGACCACGCCGCCGCAGTTGGGGCAGGGCGTGGCCAGCGTGGCGTAGTCGCCGGGGATGGTGTCGCGGTCGTATTCCTTGGCCTTCTTGACCATGCGCTCGGTCATGGCGGCGATGTCGGCCATGAAGGATTCGCGGCTCAATTGCCCCTTTTCCATTTGCGAGAGTTTGAACTCCCACTCGCCGGTCAGGTCGGCGCGGCACAGCTCCTCCACCTCCAGCCCGCGCAGCAGCGTCATGAGCTGGAAGGCCTTGGCCGTGGGGATGATCTCGCGCCCTTCGCGCAGCATGTATTTTTCGGTCAGCAGGCCTTCGATGATGGCCGCGCGCGTGGCAGGCGTGCCCAGGCCTTTTTCCTGCATGGCTTCGCGCAGCTCGTCGTCGTCCACCAGCTTGCCCGCGCCTTCCATGGCGCCCAGCAGCGTGGCTTCGTTGTAGCGCGCGGGTGGCTTGGTCTTGAGGCCTTTGGCGGCCACCTCGGTGTTGCGCACCACCTCGCCAGCGGCCACGGCGATGAGGTTCTGGCCCTTCTCGCCGTCTTTGGCACCTTCCACTTCGTCGGCAGCTTCCTTGCCATACACGGCCATCCAACCCGGCTTCACGAGGACTTTGCCTTCTGTTTTAAAGCGGTGTGCGGCGGCGGCTGCCTGGACGGTCGTTATGCGGGTGGTGACCTGGAATTCGGCGCTGGGGAAGAACACCGAAATGAAGCGGCGCACCACCAGGTCGTACAGCTT
>NZ_JBKDTZ010000113.1:0-17859 GCF_046339755.1 Acidovorax sp.
GCCAAGGACTTCAAGGGCTTCATGGCCGCGGTGAAGGCCAGCCCGGGCAAGTACTCCTTTGCCACCTCCGGCACGGGCGGCATTGGGCACCTGCAGATGGAACTGTTCAAGTCGCTCTCGGGCCTGGAGCTCGAACACATCGGCTACAAGGGTGCAGGCCCGGCCCTCAACGACGCGGTGGCCGGCCAGGTGCCCATGATCTTCGACAACCTGCCCTCGGCCCTGCCCTTCATCAAGGAAAAGCGCCTGGTCGCGATTGCCGTGGCCGCGCCGCAGCGCCTGCCCTCGCTGCCCGATGTGCCGACCTTCAAGGAAGTCGGCTTCGAGCCGGTGAACCGCATGGCCTTCTATGGCATCCACGGCCCCAAGAACCTGCCACCGGCCGTGGTGGAACGCATCTCGCAAGCCGTGCGCAAGACGCTGGAAGACCCGGCCGTGAAGAAGCGCATCGAAGAGACCGGCTCGCTGGTGGTGGGCAACACCCCCCAGGAGTTCACGGCCCAGACCAAGGCCGAATTCGAGTTGTACAAGGGCGTGGTCGCCAAGCAAAAGCTCAAGCTGGAGTAATTCTGCGGCAGGGCGGCCATCGCCCTGCCCGCCTGCACCAGAAGCCCGCCCGCGCCATCCCGGCGCCGGCGGGTTTGCCATTTCAACGGGGGGCGGACGCTGGCACCCAGGCCACCCAGGGCGCCAGCAGCCGCGGCTTCCAGGCCAGGGTGAAGGCAATGGTCAGCGCCGAGCCGGCCAGCACCATGAACCAGACCAGTGAGGCCATGGAGCCATGGTCCACCGACAGGCACACCGCCAGCGAGGCGGCCACCACGGCAGAGCCCAGCCAGCGCAGCAGCACCACGGTGCCGCGCGCCAGCGGCGCCGGCCCGCGCACCTGCTCCCAGTGCACATCCATCGACAGGGCCAGCCAGGCCAGGCCGGTCAGGTTGGCCAGCAGGGCCACGCCATAGAGCAGCGCATCAGGCATGGGCGGCCTCCGGTGCGGCACCGCCCGCCGTGGCGGCACCCAGGGCGCGGCGCTTGAGGCGGCGCGCCGCCAGCACGGCCAGGGCCGCGGCAGACAGCAGCGCCAGGTCCACCCCGGCCACCGGCCAGTAGCCGTTGACCATGGTGCGCAGCAGGTGGTCGCCCGTGGGCAGCCAGTTGAGCAGCACGGCCGCCACGGCCAGCACGGCGGCGGCCCAGCACTGCTCGGCCCAGGCGGGCGACATGCGCCCCTCGGCCATGGGCGTGGTGCGCCAGATGGCGTGCGCGCAGGCCAGCACCCAGGCGCCCCAGAAGATGGTCTGCTCCACGCTGCCGCGGGCCGGCAGGTCGGTGGGCAGCAGGCGGTTGCCGATCAGCATGGTGAAGGTGGCGATCAGCATGCCCGTGACGGTGGTGACCGCGAAGGCGTCCACCCAGCGCGCACCGCTCACGCCCTGCTTGGCGTGGTTGCGCTTGCGCTTTTCGACGAAGAAGATGAAGCCCGTGGCGATGCACACGCAACCCGACAGGCCGCCCAGCACATACAGCCAGCGCAGCAGCCAGTGGCGAAAGTGCTGCAGGTGCAACCCGGTGAGGAAGTTGTTGATGCCGGCCACCACGGTGACGGGCGGGTCTTCGCGGATCAGCTCACCCGTCGATCCCTTGAAATGCATGCCTTCGCCCGTGAGCGTCACGCGGTCGGTGCCGGCGCGGTACACGCTGACGTAGGCATTGGCATCGCCCACGTGCTGCACGGCCAGAAAGCCCACGTCCCCCGCCATGCCCTTGGCGGCCCAGCGGCGCTGGGCCTCGGCCACCATGGCGTCCACCGATGCGAGGGTGGCAGGCACGCCGGCCTTCTCGTGCGGCAGGCCGGTCTCCTTGGCTTCGTGCTTTTCGTGCAGTTCGTGCAGGGGGTCGAGCTGGGTGTGCGTGACCGGGAAGTAGATGCCCCCGAAGATCACCAGGCCCGACAGCGCGAAGATGAAGTGGAATGGCAGCGCCACCACGCCCGTGAGGTTGTGCAGGTCCAGCGCGCTGCGCTGGGTGTGCTTCCTGGGACGGAAGGTGAACAGCTCGCGGAAGATCTTGCGGTGCATGACCACGCCGCTGACCAGCGCCACCATCATGATGAGCGCGGAAAAGCCCACGATCCAGTAGCCCAGGTTCTTCCACTCCAGGTGCAGGCTGTAGTGCAGCGGGTAGAAGAACTGGCTGCCGATCTTGAGGTGGTCGTCGGGCAGCGACGCGCCGCTGCGCGGGTCGATGGTGCGGATGCCGAAGATCTCGTCGTCCTTGTTCTTGGCATTGGGCAGTTCGTGGCCCGAGAAGATGCCCAGCACCGGGTCGCGGTGGGTGGTGTAGGCACCCCAGCGCTTGACCGGAAAGGTCTCCGCCATGGTGCCGTTCACGCGGCTGCGCGCCTGCTCGATGGCCTCAGGCGTGGGTTTCAGGTCCTGGAACACGGGCAAGAGGATCTTGTCGAACGAGGGCATGGGCTGCGGCTCGAAGCGCGTGTCCGGGATGGCCCAGCGGTCGATCTCGCGGTCGAACACCGAGAGCGAGCCGAAGAAGAACACCACCATGAGCACGAAGCCCAGCACCAGGCCGAACCAGGTGTGCAGCCAGGCCATGGTCAGCCGGAAATTTTGGAACATCGACAGGTCTCCTGGTGCGCTGCCCCCTGCCCCGGGACCGCGCAGCGAAAAAAGATCAGAGCAAGGCCTTCTGGACCAGCGACGCAGCCCCGGCCATCAGGGCGCCGCCACCGGCCAGCACCAGCCATGCGCGCACCAGGCTGGCAGCGCAGAACGCCCACAGGAATGCCACCAGCAGCACGATGAAGCCCAGGATGTAGCTCAGCGCCTCGGCATCATGGAACGGCATGCCCGCCGCGAACATGGTCCCCACGACCAGCGCGATGAATCCCCAGGTGAAGGCGTAGCTGCCCAGCGTGCCGGCGGCGATGCGCGAGACGACGTGCAGGCGGGAAGCGGAACTTGTGGCCATGGATGAAACAATGGAGCGACGATTGAATGCGAGTGATTTGCAATTATGCAACGCCGCCCGGGTAACCCCTTGGTATGTAGGGACTGCTGCCCAGCACTGTCCACTGCGCAACACTCCGGCTCTGACATTTCGTCACATCTAGGCCAATGCGGAGCACAATGCTTGCAACGCAGCACCCGCGGCCTGACCCTGAAGGATGCCCTCGCTCTCCATGCACAGTATTTCCTCCGAGAAAGTCGTCGACCTGCTGCTCGACGCCGTCTGCATCGTGGACTCCGACAGCCGCGTGCTGTTCGTGAGTCCGGCCTTCGAACGCATCTTCGGCTACCGGCCCGACGAAGCCATGGGCCTGCGCATGCTTGACCTGGTGCACCCCGAAGACCGTGGAATCACCGAGCGCCAGGCCAGGTCGATCATGGCGGGGGAGCTGCAGCTGCACTTCGAGAACCGCTATGTGCGCAAGGACGGGCGTATCGCGCACATCCGCTGGACGGCGCGCTGGCTCGAAGAGCGGCAGGTGCGGCTGGCCGTGGCCCACGACATCACCGAGCGCAAGAACACCGAGTCGATGCAGGCGGCGATCTATGCGATCTCGGAGGCCGCGCACACCGCCAAGGACCTCCTCGCTCTGTTCGAGCACACCCACCGCATCATCGGACAGCTGCTGGCGGCCATGAACTTCGCGGTGGTGCTGTACGACGCCGACAGGGGCCTGCTGAGCTATCCCTACCATGTGGACGAGCGGCACCCCTGCCCCGGCCCCCGCACCCTGGACGAGGACGCCCTGTGCGCCCAGGTCATCCGCACCGGCCAGGCGCTGCTGCTGACACCGGGCGAGACCACCGTGGCGCGCGGCGCAGGCGCACCTCTGTTCTGGCTGGGCGCCCCCCTGCTCACGCACAACGGAACCATCGGCGCCCTGGTGCTGCAGGGCTACACCGAGCATGCACCCTATACCGACAGGGACAGGGAGCTGCTGCAGTTCGTCTCCACCCAGGTCGCGGCGGCCATCGAGCGCAAGCAGATGCACGAGCGCCTGGCCCGCATGGCGCAGTACGACCAGCTCACGCAACTGCCCAACCGCCAGCTGTTCCGCGACCGCCTGAAGACCGCGCTGGCCCGGGCGCGGCGAGAGCAGGGCCTGCTGGCACTGCTGTTCATCGACCTGGACCGCTTCAAGGACGTGAACGACACCCTGGGCCACGCCATGGGCGACCTGCTGCTGCAGGGCGTGGCCCAGCGCCTGCTGCAGTGCGTGCGCGGCTCGGACACGGTGGCCCGCATCGGTGGCGACGAGTTCGTGGTGCTGCTCGAAGGCTGCCAGACCCGCGAACATGCCCATGCCGTGGCCGGCAAGATCCTGGCGGCCTTCGGCCCCGCGTTCGACCTGGCCGGGCTGCCCGTGCCGATGCAGCCCAGCATCGGCATGGCGCTCTACCCCGAGCATGGCGAGGGGGAAGACCTCCTGCTGGGCCATGCGGACGCGGCCATGTACACGGCCAAGAAAGGCGGCGGCAACCAGGTGTACACGGCAGCGCCCCTGCCCGGCCCTGCGGGCTGACCGTCCTCTCCCGAGCAGGCGGGAAATCGCACAGAATGCCGGCCATGCAGCCCCTGCCCAGGCCTTCTCCAGCGCCCGCCCCCGACGCCGTCGTCGAAATCATGGAATACGACCCAGGCTGGCCCGGCATGTTCCACGCCGAGCAGCGATTGCTGGTGGAGGTGCTCGCGCCTTGGCTGGCGGGTCCCGTGGAGCACATCGGCAGCACGGCCGTGCCGGGCCTGGCGGCCAAGCCGGTGATCGACATCATGGCGCCAGTGCACAGCCTCGCCGGATCGATGGCAGCCCTGGATGCAGCCGGTGCGCTGGGCTATCTGTACCACCCCTACAAGCCCGGGCAGATGCACTGGTTCTGCAAGCCCAGCCCGGCCCACCGCACCCACCACCTGCACCTGGTGCCACTGGGCAGCGCCCTGTGGCACCAGCGGCTGGCGTTCCGCGATGCGCTGCGCGGCAGCGCCGAACTGGCTGCGCGCTACGCCGTGCTGAAGCGGGGGCTGGCGGCACAGTACCGCCATGACAGAGAAGGCTACACCGAGGCCAAGGGCGCTTTCATCGCAGAGGTGCTGGGCGGGGTGTAATCCCCTCCCTGGGGACGGCCTACCAGCGGGCTGGCGTCCGGACCCGCACAATCGGGCCACTACAACCCTTGCCGGGCCCCACGCCCCACACCCTTGCCATGCTGTACGCCGCGCTCAAGTTCGTTCATGTCCTGTCCCTCATCGTCTGGATCGGCGGCATGGTCTTCGCCCATTTCTTCCTGCGCCCGGCCACGCTGTCGCTGGAGCCCCCGCAGCGCCTCAAGCTGATGCACGAGGTGCTGCAGCGCTTCTTCGCAGCCGTGTCGGTCGCGGTGATTCTGGTGCTGGGCTCGGGGCTGTGGATGATCGGCAACGTGGCGCGCGCCGCTGCGCAGTCGGGCGGCAAGTTCTCCATGCCGCTGTCGTGGACCCTCATGGCCACCATCGGCCTGGTGATGGTGGCCATCTTCGGCCACATCCGCTTTGCGCTGTTCAAGCGCCTGCGCGTGGCGGTGGCGGCCAGCGACTGGCCTGCGGGCGGCAAGGCGATGGCCTCCATCCGCACGCTGGTGGGCATCAATCTGGCGCTGGGCGTGCTCACCGTGGCGGTGGTCTTCCTGCTCCCCGTGTGACCACCCGCTGGCTCAGGGCGCCAGCAGGTGCATGGAATGCGCGGCCTGCAGCACCAAGAGGGCCGACAGCAGCGCAGGCGGCATCACCACCAGCCCGAGCTTGAGGAACTGCCAGGCGCCCACGTGCAGGCCCTCGCGCCGCAGGGCGGACAGCCACAGGATGGTGGCCAGGGAGCCCGTGACCGACAGGTTGGGCCCCAGGTCGATGCCGATCAGCGCGGCCGCCCGCACGGTGCCTGATGCGGAAGCGGCGTCGAGCGAGGCGCCCGCCAGCAGGCCCGCGGGCAGATTGTTGACCAGATTGGCCGCCACGCCGAGCAGCGCGCCCAGCACCGTGCCCGCGCCCTGCGGCCAGGCGGCAGCGGCCTGGCGCAGCACGCTGGCCAGCAGCCCCACCACGCCCGTGTGCTCCAGCGCCTGGACGAAGACGAACAGGCCCGCCACCAGAGGCATCACATCCCAGGACACGGAGCGCAGCGCCTGCCAGGGCGCGCGCCCGCAGGCAAAGGCCAGCAGTGCCAGCGTGGCCAGGGCCGCACCCAGCGTGGGCCAGCCCAGGGGAATGCGCAGCCAGGCGCAGCCCACCAGCACCAGCACCGACACGGCCAGGCCGCCGGCGGCCACGCGCCCGCCCAGGCCCAGGGGGTGCTCGGGCACGGTGGTGGCAATGGTTTCGGGGATGGTGGATCGCAGAACCCAGCGCAGCGCCACATAGGTCACGGCGATGGAGGCCAGCGAAGGCAGCGCAAACAGCGCCAGCCAGTGCGCCAGCGAGGGCATGCCGCTGCCCCAGACCACCAGGTTGGCCGGGTTGGAGATCGGCAGCACGAAGCTGGCCGCATTGGCGATGAAGGCGCAGATGAACAGATAGGGCAGCGGCGAGGCGCCCACCGCGCGTGCCACGGCGAACACGGCCGGGGTCAGCACCACGGCGGTGGCATCGTTGGACAGGAACACCGTGACCAGGGTGCCCACCGCGTACACCCACACAAACAGGCGCGTGCCCGAGCCCCGGGCCTGCCTGGCCGCCAGGGTGGCCAGCCAGTCGAACACGCCCTCGCGCCGGGCCAGTTCGGACAGCAGCATCATGCCGGCCAGGAACAGGTAGACATCGTACCCGCGCATCACGCCCTCCCAGGCCTGCGCGGGGCTGATGAAGCCCAGGGCCAGCAGCGCGAGGGCGCCGGCCACGGCCCAGATTGCCTCGGGCAGGCGGAAAGGCCGCACGATGACGGCTGCGGTGGCCACGCCGATGATGGCCCAGGTCCAGGGGGCGGCGGCCGTCATGCGGCAAAGCCGCCAGCGGGGCGGACCAGGTTACGGAAGATCGCAGCAGTTACAGGGAGGCATTGCATGGGGGCGGATTCTATGCAGTGCCGAGGCAGCGCAGCCTGCCGCAATGCCCCTCTTGGTGCGGCGGATCACATGGGGCGCTTACCATGTGGTCAAAAGGGCGTGCCCGCAAGCGCCCCCTTTTCAAGGAGTCATGACTTTGTTCGGTTTTTTTGAGAAACGCGTAGCCCCCTACCCCGCCGAAGAACCCCATCTCCCGCCCAAAGGCTTCCTGGCCTTCGTGTGGCACTGCGCGCAAGGCATGCAAGGCCATGTGCTGGCGATGGCCGCCCTGTCGGCGGCCATTGCAGTCTACGAGGCGCTGCTCTTTGCCGTGCTGGGCCGGGTGGTGGACTGGCTCGGGAGCGTCGCGCCCGCCGACCTGTGGGCGCAACGCCGTACGGAACTCATCAGCATCATGGTACTGCTGCTGGCCTCGATCGCACTGGTGGCCCTGCAGACCAGCGTCAAGCACCAGGTGCTGGCCATCAACTTCCCGCTGCGCCTGCGCTGGAACTTCCACCGGCTGATGCTGGGCCAGAGCATGGCCTTCTATGCCGACGAGTTCGCGGGCCGCATCACCACCAAGATCATGCAGACCGCGCTGGCGGTGCGCGACATGATCTTCACCACCACCGACGTGGTGGTGGGCATGGGCGTGTACCTGGTGACCATCCTGGCGCTGCTGGCGGGCTTCGATGCGCGCCTGCTGCTGCCCTTTGCGCTGTGGATGGTGGCCTACGGCCTGGCCTGCTGGTACTTCGTGCCGCGCCTGGGCAAGGTGGGCAAGGCGCAGGCGGACGCGCGCTCGGCCATGACCGGGCGCATCACCGACGCCTATACCAACATCGCCACCGTCAAGCTGTACTCGCACACGCGGCGCGAGTCGGAGTTCGCGCGCGCCGCCATGGACGCCTTCAAGCTCACGGGCTATGCCCAGATGCGCCTGGTGAGCCAGTTCGAGATCGTGAACCACATCCTGGTGGTGGGCATGATCCTCGGGGCCTGCGGCACGGCGCTGTGGCTGTGGTCGCTGGGCGAGGTGGGCGCGGGCGCCGTGGCCGCCGTGACGGCGATGACGCTGCGCGTGTCGGGCCATGCCCACTGGGTGATGTGGGAGATGACCACGCTGTTCGAGAGCGTAGGCACCATCCAGGACGGCATCAACACGCTGACGCGCCCGCGCGCCGTGGTGGACGCGCCCGATGCGAGACCGCTGCAGGTGACGCGGGGCGAGGTGAAGTTCGAGGCCGCGACCTTTGCCTATGGCAATGGCCGGCCGGTGATCGACGACCTGAACCTGACCATCCGCCCGGGCGAGAAGATCGGGCTGATCGGGCGCTCCGGCGCCGGCAAGTCCACCTTGGTCAACCTGCTCTTGCGCTTTCACGACGTGCGCTCGGGCCGGGTGCTGATCGACGGGCAGGATATTGCCCATGTCACGCAGGACAGCCTGCGCCGCTCCATCGGCATGGTGACGCAGGACACCTCGCTGCTGCACCGCTCCATGCGCGACAACATCCTCTATGGCCGCCCCGATGCGAACGAAGAGGACCTGCAGGCCGCGGCGAAGCGGGCCGAGGCGGCGGACTTCATCGCCAGCCTGACCGACCTGCAGGGCCGCAGCGGCTTCGACGCGCACGTGGGCGAGCGCGGCGTGAAGCTCTCGGGCGGGCAGCGCCAGCGCGTGGCGATCGCGCGCGTGATGCTCAAGGACGCGCCCATCCTGCTGCTGGACGAGGCCACCAGCGCCCTGGACTCCGAAGTGGAAGCCGCCATCCAGCAAAGCCTGGACGGGCTGATGCAGGGCAAGACCGTGATCGCGATTGCCCACCGCCTGTCCACCATCGCCGCCATGGACCGGCTGATCGTGCTGGATGCCGGCCGCATCGTGGAGGAAGGCACGCACGCGCAGCTGCTGGCATTGGGCGGCGTGTATGCCCGGCTGTGGGGGCACCAGAGCGGCGGCTTTCTGGGCGAGACCGAGGACGAGGGAAGCGCGCTGATGCCTGGGTGACAGGCGCGGGCGCGCCTGTCACCCAGGCGGCTGCCCGCAGCCACCGCACCCCCTAACGTGCAGGCCTGGGCGCGTCATCCAGACGGCCATTGCAAAAGAGAGGACCTGCTGCATGATCAAGATCACCGCCCTGTACCGCTGGCACGAAGGCGCGCGCTTCGACCACGACTACTACCACGGCGAGCACATGCGCATCGCGCGCGAGGCCCTGGGCCCGCTGGGCCTGGTGCGGCTGGAGAGCGACCGCGTGATGTACCCCGGCCCGCCGCGCCCGGGCCAAGTGGTGGCGCTGACCCATGCCTTCTTCGATACGGCGGAACAGGCCCAGGCCGCAGCGCAGAAGACGGCCCCGGCGCTGACCGCCGATATCCCCAACTACACCGACATCAAGCCCGAGTCGTACATGGCGCAGATGAAGGCGCACCCGTTGGGGGCCTGAGCCTACATGCCGCGCCGCTCCTTGGCGCGGTAGACCTCGATGGCGCCCACAGACCCTGCCTGGTTGCCCCAGCTGTTGCGCACGAAGGTGGCGACGGCGGCCACGTCTTCGTCGCCCAGCACATGGCGGAACGGCGGCATGCCATGCGGGCGCGGGTTGCCGGCCGTGGCCGGCAGGTAGCCGCCCTGCAGCACCACGCGCACCAGGTTGGTGGTGTCGGCCAGTAGCACGGCGCGGTTGCCCGCCAGGGGCGGAAACGCCCCGGGATGCCCCTGGCCCTGGTCGCCGTGGCATTGGGCGCACTGCTGCTCGTACACCTTGGCGCCGCGCGCCATGGCAAATGCGACGGGTGGTGCGGCAGGCGGCGGCACCACGGTGTGCTGCGGCAGGTCCTGCAAGTAGACCGCCATGGCGCGGGCATCGGCGTCGCTGAGGTACTGGGTGCTGCGGAACACCACCTCGGCCATGGGGCCCATGACCGAGCCGTGGGGTGCTGTGCCCGTCTTGAGCAGGGCCACCACGTCTTCCAGCGGCCACTCCTTCACACCGGCCTCGGCCGCGGCATTGAGTGCCGGGGCATACCAGTTCTGCACCGGGATCAGGCCGCCGTTGAAGGCCAGGGCTTCCGTGGTGGCGCCCAGGGCATTGCGCGGGGTGTGGCAGGCCGTGCAGTGGCCCAGGCCGTTGACCAGGTAGGCACCGCGGTTGTACTCGGCGGTCTGGGTCGGGGCTACCACGGGCGCGCCCGGTGCGAAGAACAGCGCCCGCCACACGGCCAGCGCGGCCTGCGTGCTGTAGGGAAAGCGCAGCGCATGCGGCCGGTTGGGCTCGGCCACGGCGGGCTGGCTCTGCAGGTAGGCGTAGATGGCGTCCGAATCCTCGCGCGTGACCTGGGTGTAGTTGGGGTAGGGAAACGCCGGGTACAGCAGGCGCCCGTCGCGCGAGCGGCCGTGGTGCATGGCGCGCCAGAACTCGGCCGACGACCACTGGCCGATGCCGTGGGCCTTGTCGGGTGTGAGGTTGGAGCTGTGCACCACGCCGAACGGCGTCTCGATGCCGCGCCCGCCCGCAAACGCCGCCCCGCCCTGCGTGGTGTGGCAGGCCATGCAGTTGCCCACGCGCGCCAGGTATTCGCCGCGGGCCACCAGCTCGGGGCGGGAGGAGAAGGCCTCGGGCGCGGAGGGCAGCGGCTCCTCGCCGCGCAGGTTCAAGGTGATCACGGCCGCGGCGGCAATGCCCAGCGCGGCCAGGGCGGAAGAAATGGACCAGAGGATGGTGCGTGCCTTCATGTTCGCAACCCTCCCTCAACGCCCTGCCACCGGTACGCCATCGACGCCACCGCAGCGCACCGGCATGGCCCCCGTGAGGCGCGCGGCGGGTTTGCCGCCGCCGGGCACGGGCTGGGCCGCAAGCCATGCGGACACGGCGCTCACGTCCTCGGGCGTGAGCTGGCGCGCGATGTCGGCCATGCAGTCGGGCGCATGGGCGCGGCGCTGGCCGGTCTTCCAGGCGCCGAGCTGGCTGTTGAGGTAGTCGCGCGGCAGGCCCAGCAGGCCGGGGATGAAGGGGTTGACCCCGGTCATGGCCGGGCCATGGCACTGCACGCAGGCGGGGATATTGCGCGCCGCATCGCCCTGCTGCACCAGCAGGCGGCCACGCTCCAGCGCGGCAGGCGGCGCCTGGGGCGCGGGTGGCGGCGGGTAGGGCAACTCCAGCGCGGCGAAGTGCGCGGCCATCTCGCGCAGGTAGTCGTCCGTCAGGTGCTCGATCAGGCTGGTCATCTGCGGGTAGCTGCGCCGGCCCTCGCGGAAGTTGAGGAGCTGGTTGGCCAGGTAACCGGCCGGCTTGCCGGCGATGCGCGGAAAGTAGCCCTCCTGGGTGGCCCGGCCTTCCTTGCCGTGGCAGGTGACACAGGCCAGCACGCGCGGCGCCATGCCGCTGGCGATGGAAGTGGCGGCCACAGGGGCCGGTGGGGTCGCCGGTTGCGCAGCCGCACAGCCCAGGCTGGCGGCCATCCACAGCGGGACTACAACGGGACGCAGCAGGCTGCGCAAACGATCGATCATGGGGGGCGACTTCTTTTGAGGACTGCAACGCACTCTACGCCTGCCCTCAAAAACAGTACAGATTCAGTTTATTGTTAAAAATACGGATCAGTTTGTACTAGATCAAAATCGTCTTTGTATGAAACGTTACGAACGCCACGCCGATGCCATCGCCCAGCTCATCCACAGCGGTGCGCTGCGCCCCGGCGACCGCGTGCCCTCGGTGCGCGAGTCCAGCCGCACCCGGGGCATCAGCCCGTCCACGGTGTTCGAGGCCTACTACCTGCTGGAGGCGCAGGGCCTGATCCACGCGCGCCCTCGCTCGGGCTACTACGTGAGCGCCCCTTTGCCCATGGCCGGGCAGACGCCCCCGGCCGAGCCTCTGCCCTCGCAGCCGGCCAGCGGCTCCACGGGCGTGGCCATCAGCGACCTGGTCTTCGAGGTGCTGGGCTCGGCGCGCGAGCGCGACCTGGTGCCGTTGGGCTCGGCCTTTCCGGGGCTGGAGCTGTTCCCCTTTGATCGGCTGGCGCGCTGCCTGTCGGGAGGCATGCGCCGGCTCGACCCCTGGAGCATCGTGCAGAGCCTGCCGCCAGGGGACGAGCGGCTGCGCCAGCAGATCGCGCTGCGCTATGGCCTGCACGGCACGGCGGTGGACATGGGCGAGCTGATCGTGACCAACGGCGCCATGGAGGCGCTGAACCTCTGCCTGGAGGCCGTGACGCAGCCGGGCGACATCGTGGTGGTGGAGTCGCCCACCTTCTACGCCGCCCTGCAGGCGCTGGAGCGGCTGAACCTGAAGGCCGCGGAGGTGGCAACCCACCCGCGTGAGGGCATCGATCTGGCCGCACTGGCCGAGGCCCTGGCGCGCCACCCGGTCAAGGCCTGCTGGCTGATGCCGAGCTTTCAGAACCCGCTGGGCAGCCTGATGCCCGAGGGCCGCAAGCGCGAACTGGTGGCCCTGCTCGCGCGCCACCAGGTGCCGCTGGTCGAGGACGACGTGTATGGTGAACTGCACTTTGGCCCCGAGCGCCCGCCCCCGGCCAAGGCCTTCGACACCCAGGGCCTGGTGATGCACTGCAGCTCCTTCAGCAAATGCCTGGCGCCCGGCTACCGCGTGGGCTGGGTGGCGGCAGGCCGCTTTGCCACCGCCGTGCAGCGCCTGAAGCTCATGACCACGCTGGCCGCAGCCGTGCCATCGCAGCAGGCGCTGTCCGAATACCTGGCCCAGGGCGGCTACGACCGGCACCTGCGCCAATTGCGGCGCAGCCTGGCGCGGCAGCAGGAGCGCGCGCTGGCCGCCATTGCACGGCATTTTCCGGCCGGCACCCGGGTGTCACGGCCCGAGGGCGGGTACTTTCTGTGGGTGGAGCTGCCGGCAACGGTCAACGCCCTCACCCTGCACCGCCAGGCGCTGGCCCAGGGCATCAGCCTGGCACCGGGGCAGATCTTCTCGGCCGACCAGCGCTTTGCGCACTGCGTGCGCATCAACTACGGGCATCCGGCGCAGCAGCGCTTCGAGGAGGCGCTGGCCACCGTGGGGCAGTTGGCAGAGAAGCTGGCGCGGGGCCGCTGAGACGCACGGGCGCGGCATTCCGGTGCCGCCCCACCCTGGGGGAAACCCTGGAGATGAGTCCTTGCAGTTTGCTGACAGAACCGCGCAGCGTTGGATACACCCAACTTCGGGTTCGCCCCTCTTCTGGCATGGCTATTGCACGGCATACTGAGCGCCGCCCGGCTTGCGCCCCCCTTCAACAGGGCCGGCCACACCTTCACCACCGCCCACCATGCCACCACCCCAGCGTGTCCCGATCCTGACCGTGGAAGACGAAGACGACTGGATCGTCTCGTTTGCGTTCGGCCCCCAGGGCACCGACCGCCTGACGCTCAAGCGCACCCCCCGCCTGGAGTTCATGCTGCGGCCCGAGCAGCGTGGCGTATTCGTCGGCCTGGGCATGGGCGGGCGCCCGGCCCCGCTGGTGGCCGTGCAATGGGGCACCAGCAGCGTGGACGTGGTCTCCACCGAGCGCCGCTACAGCCTGGACATCAGCAAGGTGGACGGCAACCTGCTCAATGCCGCGTTGCACGTGCTGGGCAAGATGAATTTCGACCAGCGGTTCCAGCTGGCAGGGGTGCGTTGAGGCGGGCAGCGGCGCCATCCTGGGCCATCGACCCCTGCGCCGCTATGCCCCCTTGAGCCGAAAACGCGCCACCACCTCGGTCAGGCGCCCCGCCTGATCGCGCAGCGATTCCGATGCGGCAGCCGACTCCTCCACCAAGGCGGCATTCTGCTGCGTCATGCCGTCGAGCTGTGCAATGGCGGTGTTGACCTCGCCCACGCTCTGGCTTTGCTCCTCAATGGCGCTGGCAATCTCACCGATGAGGTGGCTCACGCGCTGCACCGAGCCCACCACCTTGTCCATGGTATCGCCCGCCTCGCCCACCAGCCTGGCGCCGCCTTCGACCTGGTCGACCGAGCTCACGATCAGTTGCTTGATCTCGCGCGCCGCCTGCGCGCTGCGCTGTGCCAGCGTGCGCACTTCGGTGGCCACCACGGCAAAGCCGCGGCCCTGCTCGCCCGCGCGCGCCGCCTCCACGGCCGCGTTGAGCGCCAGGATGTTGGTCTGGAAGGCAATGCCGTCGATGACGCCGATGATGTCGCCGATCTTGCGCGACGAGGTCTGGATGCCGTCCATGGTGTTCACCACGCGCGCCACCACCTCGCCGCCCGCCACCGCCACCTCGGACGCTGCCGACGCCAGTTGGCGCGCCTGCTGGGCCGATGCCGAGCTCTGGCGCACGGTATCGGTCACCTGCTGCAGTGCGGCCGAGGTCTGCTCGATGCTGGCCGCCGCCGCTTCGGTGCGCACCGACAGGTCGTGCCCGCCGCTGCTCACCTCCTGGCTGGCCACGGAGATGCTGTCGGCGCTGCGCCGCACATCGGTGACCGAAGCGTTCAACGCATCCTGCATGCGCGCCAGGGCCCGCAGCAGATCGCCCAGCTCGTCGCCGCGCGTGGAGCGCAACTCGCCGGTCAGGTCGCCATCGGCAATGCGGTCGGCGGTGCTGGCGGCAAAGCTCAGCGGCACGGTGAGCGAGCGCGTGAGCAGCCAGCCCACGGCCGCGCCCATGGCCAGGGCCGCGCCCATCATCAGCCAGATGCCCCAGAGCACGGTGCGGTAACTCTGCGCGCCGGCCAAGCTGGCCTGCTCCACGCCCGCATCGTTCACCGTGCCCAGCTTGCCGATGGCATCCGTGGTAGAGCGAAAGGCCACGCGCGAATCGCCGCGCAGGTAGGCCATGGCATCTTCGGTCTTGCCCTCGCGCAGCAGGGCCAGCAGCTTGCCCTGGGTGTCCTTGTAGCGGCCCACGGTGGTCTTGAAGGCCTCGAAGAGCTGCTTTTCCTCGCCGTCGGAGAGCGTGCCGGCATAGGCGTCGAGCAGCCGGGGCACCAGGGTCCATTGCTTGTCGATGCGCGCGCTTTCGTCCTGGATGGTCTTGGCGTCGCCGCCCAGCATCATCTGCAGCTCGGCACGGCGCATCTGGTTGAGCGCTTCGTTCAGGCCGGCAAGCTGCTGCGTGCTCGGCAGCCAGTTGGTGGCCAAATCGACCACGCTGCCCTGCACCCGATTGACCCGGTTCACCGCAAACAGGCCCATGGCCAGCACCAGCAGCAACAACAGGCCAAAACCCAGGCCCAGACGCAAACCGACACGCAGATTCGACAGGGGCATGCTCGTCTCCCGAAAGGTGGACGTGAAAAGCCCGGTGGTCGTTCCGGGCTCAGGGAACCGTGTTCGGACCAATATAGTTCATCGGCGGCAAATGTGCCAATTTGTAATGAAATGCCATGCGCAGGCTACTGCGGCAACTCCCGGATCACCCGGCAGGGGTTGCCCGCCGCCAGCACGCGGGGCGGCACATCGCGCGTGACCACGCTGCCCGCGCCGATCACGGCCCCATCGCCGATCGTCACACCAGGGCAGATGATGGCGCCGCCGCCGATCCACACGTCCTCGCCAATGGTCACGGGCAGGCATTGCTCGGTGCCCGTGGCGCGCTCGGCGGGCGACAGGGGGTGCGTTGCGGTGTAGATCTGCACCCCGGGCGCGCACAGGGTGCGCGCACCGATGCGCACCGGTGCACCATCGAGCACCACGCAGTCGAAGTTGAAGTAGGCGCCCTCGCCCAACGTGATGTTGTAGCCGTAGTCGCAGTGGAACGGCGGTGTGATCTGCACGCTGGCCGGCTGGCCCGGCAGCAGCTGCGACTGCAGCGCCTGCAGGCCCGCCGCATCGCCGGGCGCGGCGTGGTTGAGGGCATGGCACAGCCCGCGGGCACGCAGGCGGTCGGCCACCAGTTCGGGGTCGGCGGCCTGGTACAGGGCGCCGGCGATCATCTTGTCTTTTTCAGAAGCCATGGGGCATTCTCGCCCCGGCACTCAAGCCCTCGCGCCTGCCAGGGCCGTCCACTTGCGTTCGCTGCGCGCAGACTCGATCACCCGCTCGATGAAGCGCACGCCGCGCGCGCCATCTTCCACGCGCGGATAGTCGGCCGCCAGCGGGTCGGCCGGCTGGCCGGCTGCATGGGCGCGGATGTCGGCCGCCACACCCAGATACACGTTGGCAAAGGCCTCGATGAAGGCCTCGGGGTGACCCGAAGGGATGCGGCCTGCCTGCAGCGCCGAGGGGCTGAGCCAGGGCGCGCCGCGCGTGAGGATGCGGCGCGGCCCATCCACCGGCGAGTGCACCAGGTGGTTGGGGTCCTCCTGCCGCCAGGTGATGGTGCCCAGCGTGCCCGAGACCTGCAGGCGCAAATCGTTCTCCAGCCCCGCGGCCACCTGCGATGCCACGATCACACCGCGCGCGCCATTGGCGTAGCGCAGCAGCATCTGCGTGTCGTCGTCGAGCCGGCGGCCCGCACCGAAGGCGGTGAGGTCGGCGCACAGCCATTCGGGCTCCATGCCGGTCACGGTGGCGGCCAGGTTCTCGGCATGCGAGCCGATGTCGCCCATGGTGCCGACCGCGCCGCTGCGTGCAGGGTCAAGCCGCCAGTCGGCCTGCTTGTTGCCGCCGCCCTCTTCCACCGCCGTGGCCAGCCAGCCCTGGTTGTATTCGACGGTGACCTTGCGCAGCGTGCCCAGCGCACCGCTGTGCACCAGGTGGCGCGCCTCGCGCACCATGGGGTAGCCGGTGTAGTTGTAGGTCACGCCGAACACGGTACCGGCCTGCCGCACGGCGGCCACCAATTCGTCGGCCTGGGCGCTGGTGTGCACCAGCGGCTTGTCGCACACCACATGGAAGCCCGCCTGCACAAAGGCCAGCGCCACCGGGTGGTGCACAGGATTGGGGGTGACGATGCTCACCAGGTCGAGGCGCTCGCCCGGCGGGCGGCGCAGTTCGTCGGCCAGCAGATCCTGCCAGCTGCCGTGGTTGCGGCCGTCGGCCAGGCCCAGGGCGGCGCCCGAGGCGCGGGCCCGCTCGGGCGATGAAGACAGCGCACCGGCGACCAGCTCGAACTGCCCGTCCAGCGCCATGGCCTTGCGGTGCACGGCACCGATGAAGGCGCCATTGCCGCCGCCCACCATGGCATAGCGCAGCTTGCGTTCAGAGGACATGAAAAACCTTATTGCTGTTACTTCGGTTGTTCTTCCCGGGCGAAGACGGCGTCGAAGGCGCCCGCCGCCGGCTTGAAGTCGAGCCGCTTGCAGAAGGCCGCGCTCTCGGTGGCCCCGTGCACGCGGTCCATGCGGCTGTCCTCCCACTCCACGGAGAGGGGCCCCTGGTAGCCGATGTCGTTGAGGGCGACGATGATGGATTCGAAATCGATCATGCCGCGGCCCACGCTGCGGAAGTCCCAGTTCCGGCGCGCATCGCCAAAGCTGGTGTGCCCGCCGAACACGCCCACCGTGCCGTCGCCCTTGCCCCACCACACGTCCTTCATGTGGGCGTTGTAGATGCGGTCGGCAAACTGGCGGATGAGCTTCACATAGTCCACGCCCTGGTAGGCCAGGTGGCTCGGGTCGTAGTTGAAGCCGAAGCGCCGGTGGCCCTTGACGGCCGCAATGGCGCGCTCGGCCGATGCGATGTCGAAGGCGATCTCGGTGGGATGCACTTCGAGCGCGAAGTTGATGTCATGCTCCTCGAACACGTCGAGGATGGGGCCGAAGCGCTGGGCGAAGTCGGCGAAGCCCTTGTCCCAATACGCCTGGCTGGTGGGCGGGAAGGCATAGATGGCGTGCCATACCGAAGAACCCGTGAAGCCCGTGACGGTCTTCACGCCGAACTTCGCCGCTGCGCGCGCCGTGTCGGCCAGCTCGCTGGCCGC
>NZ_JBKDTZ010000114.1:0-14833 GCF_046339755.1 Acidovorax sp.
CCAAAGAGGTGCGCTGAATCACAGACTCCTGACGAACTCCCTGTTGGAATAGCGCTTGTCTCAACGCTTGCATTCACGCAACAAAACGTTACACAGAACGCAAGGGACGCAACAAAGCGCCACGGCCTCGCCCCGCGCGACAAGAACCAACCTTGGGAGAATTCATGCCAGACACCGCCCTCAACGAACGACTGCAACGCATCGGCCTGCTGGCCGCTTTGGTGGTTCCCATGCTCACCGCCTGCGGAGGCGGCTCTGGCGACTCGGGTGAACCACCCGCCCCACCGCCGCCTCCAGCCCCCGCCACCGCCGTGTCGCTGCTGGCCGGCAACCCAATTGGCGATGGCAACCAGGATGGCGCCAGCAAAAACTCCGCAAGCTTCAGCACGCGGGTCGCGGGACTGGCCCTGGGCCCTTCGGGCGAAGTGCTCATCGCCGACACCGGCAACAACCTGATCCGCAAGCTCAGCGCCAACCAGGAACAGGTCAGCACCCTGGCCGGCGGCTCGGGTCCTGGCGCGTTCAACGCCCCCACCGCAGTGGCCGTGGACGCCGCCGGAAACACCTATGTGGCAGACACCGGGAACCACCTGGTGCGCAAGATCACCCCAGCGGGCGCCGTCACCACCCTGGCAGGCCAGGCAGGGGTCTGCGCCAACCAGGATGGCGCAGGCACCAGCGCCACGCTCTGCAGCCCCACCAGCATCGCCGTGGACAAGGCCGGCAGCGTGTATGTGGCGGAAGCCACCGGCCGCTTTGATTCGTCGGGCACGGACCCCGCTCTGTCGGGACGGATCCGCAAGATCACGGCCAATGGCACAGTCAGCACCCTGGTCGGCCAGGCCAGCCAGAGCCCCTCGAACATGGGCTACGGCTTCACGGCCTACAAGCCCCTGCTCCTGGCAACCGATTCTGCGGGAACCCTCTATTCGGGAGACTCCAACGACCAGGTGATCCGAAAATACAATGCGGATGGTCAAGCCACTGTGGTGTCTGGTGGCAGGTTCCGCAATATCAGGGCCATCGCCTTCGACCCGGCGGATCGTCTGTTCGTTCTGGACAACTTTGTGGACAGCTCGTCGACCACCGTGTTTGGCGTCATCAACCAACCATCCATTCACCGTATCGGCAGCGATGGCAGCGTCACGACCCTGGTCCGTTCCCAGTTCGCATGTTCCACCTTCGCCGTGAGTAACCTGTGCCAGCCTCTCGCCATGGTGGCCAAGGCCGACGGCCAACTCCTGGTGGCCGAACGCAGCTACGGCCGCGACAGGCTCAACCCCTTCCTGCAGTTGCGCAGCTACACCGAGCAGGGCACGTACACGGTGGCCGCAGGCCCCGTGGCCTCCACGGGCACCAACGATGCGCAGGGCGCCGATGCACGCTTTGACAACCCCTGGTCGCTGGCCGCCAGTCCATCGGGCACCCTGTATGTGCGCGACAAGGGCAACGGCACCATCCGCACGGTGCAATCGGACGGCGTGGTACGCACGCTGGGCCAGCCCGGCGGGCAATGCGCGTCAATCACGGGCCTGTCCAGCGAACTGCTGTCACGTGAATTTGCCCTGGCCACCGATGGGGCTGGCAACCTTTACACCACGATCGATTCGCGCATCCTGAAGCTGAGCAAGTGCGAGGCCGTGCTGCTGGCGGACCTGAAACCGTTGATGAACAGGTTCCTCTCCAACGCCTTGACCGGCATTGCGGCAGACACGGCAGGCAACGTCTATGTGTCCACCTACCTGGGTGCCATCTACAAGGTCGATACCAAAGGAACGGCCACCCTGTTTGCGGGTACCGAGGGCACAGTGGGTCACCGGGATGGCACAGGCCAGGCCGCACAATTCGCGTGGCTGGGCCAAATGGCCACCGATGCGGCGGGCAACGTCTACGTGGTCGATGGCCTGTACTACAGCGCCAAGCTGGGCCCGACCATCCGCAAGATCACGCCGGAAGGCGTGGTCAGCACCTTGGCAGGCAACCCCAATGCCGCACCCGGCCATGCCGACGGCGTTGGCGCAGCCGCACTGTTCTCGGTGGACTGGCGAGAATCGCTCAAAACAGCCAGCCTTGCGGTGGACAAGAACGGCAACGTGTATGTCTCCGACCCCGCCAACAGCGTGATCCGCAAGATCACCCCTGCCGGCCAGGTCAGTACCCTGGTGGGCCAGGTGGGACGCAAGGGATTCGCCGCGGGTGATCTGCCAGGCGTGATCAACCGCCCCGGTGGCATCGCCATCCGTGATTCCGTGCTGTACGCCAGCATCGCGAATGCGGTGATCCAGATCAAGCTGCCCTGATCGACTCCAGGTATCGCAAGAGCCCTCGGCCCCCGTGCGCTGGCACGGAGCCGGGGGCTTTTTTCCGATTGCTGGGTCGATGCCGGCTTCGATCCCCCCTCAACCGCTTCGCAAGACCCGTAGGGTTGAAGCCTTTGCAGCGACCTTCATTCGAACGTCACGCCTGTCAACTGCCTGGAGACCTTCCACAGGCGTTCCGCTGCCGCGGCATCCAGTGCTTGCGCAGGCACCTTCGCGGGGGCTGGGTGTCCGCGCATCTCACCCATCCGGTCTGGACCGTAATACGCTCCACCCTTGGCCATGGGTGACGTTGCCGCATAGAGAGTCGGCAACGCGCCCTGGGCTGCAGGCTGGAACAAGAACCACAGGAATGTGCGCAAAAAGGCGGATGCACTGCCAGCCCCCGCTCCGTTGGGAATCAGGTCCGTGCGCGCAATGCCTGGATGCGCGGCGACGCTGGCAAGGCCCCAGCCTGCTGCATCGCTTTGGCGCTGCAGTTCCAGGGCAAACATGAGACACGCGAGCTTGGACTGGCCGTAGACCGGCATCGGCTTGTAGCCACGCTCGGCCTGCAAATCATCGAAATTGACCGTGCCCGCGCGCGCCGCGATGCTGGAGAGGGTCACCACACGGGGACTTTGGCTCTTGCGCAAAAGAGGCAGCAGGTGGGCGGTCAACGCAAAGTGGCCCAGGTAGTTGGTGCCGAACTGCAGTTCGAACCCATCGTCCGTCGTCCTGCGCTGCGGTGGTGCCATCACCGCGGCGTTGTTGATCAGGATGTCCACACTGCCTTGCCTTGCACGCCGCCGTGAGCCAAATGCCTCCACGGATTCGAGATTGGCCAGGTCGAGTTCTTCGAAGCACAGGTTCGCGCCGGGAACGCTCGCGCGCACCTGTGCCACGGCATCCTGGCCCTTGAAGCGATTGCGTCCTGCGATGATCACGTCGGCACCGGCACGCGCGAGTGCAAGCGCGCTTTCCAGACCCAGGCCGCCAGTGCCGGTGACCACGGCCGTGCGGCCGCGTTGCGAAGGTATGTGCGAGGCAGTCCAAAGTGTCATGGCTTGGTTTTTCAATCTGGTTTTTACCTCGAAGAGGCTTTCGGTCATCTCAATGGGAGTCGTGGTGCTCAACTGCCAGCAGTCTGAGCGCATCCCTTGTCCCTGCGCTGCTCGCCCAGACTCACCAGCCGCTGCTCAGCATCGGCATGGACCGTAGAGGCATTGGTGTAGCGAGCCACCACCGCAAAAGGCATGACCACATGCCACGAATCCGCCTTGGCCTGCGCGGCTGCCCGGCGGCTTTCCTGGGCCTGCGCCCATTCGCTGTCGATCTCGGCGCAGCTGAGCTGGCCAAAGCGCGATACGGGGGTCGCGCTCTGCGGGATATTGCTGCAGGCGCCCAACAGCAAGGCGCAAGACAGGAGAACGAGGCGCGGAACAAACGGTTCATGAAGCATGGCAAGGCTTTCAGTGGATGGGCGGCGAGAGATTCGCCGCCACGCAACAGCATGTTGCCCGGGCGTGTTTAAGCGCCATTTAACGGAATTAAGAAGTTGTTAAGACGGCTCCGTAGCCGGACGATGGCAGCGCCGGCCAGGGCAGCATGCATCGGTTAACAACTCGTTAATCGCTTGCGGCGATGATGGAGCCTGCATTCCCGAAAGTTCCCTGTGCACCTTCTCCTGGTCGAAGACGACGACATGCTCGCGGAAGCCGTGTGCGATGCAGCGCACCAGAACGCCTGGCGCATCGACCGGGTATGCGACGCGGCGGGCGCGCGGCTGGCGCTGGTGGACCATGCCTACGGTGCGGTGCTGCTGGACCTGGGGCTGCCGCGCGAGTCGGGTCTTACCGTGCTCAAGGCCATGCGCGCCCGCTACGACGTGACCCCCGTGCTGATCCTCACCGCGCGCGGGCAGCTGAGCGAGCGCATCCTGGGGCTCGATGCCGGGGCGGACGACTACATGATCAAGCCCTTCCAGGTCGATGAGCTGTGGGCACGGGTGCGCGCGGTGGTGCGGCGCACGCAGGGGCGGGTGGTGCCGGTCTTCAAGTACCGGGACATCGAACTCGACCGCAGCAAGCGGCTGGTGCTGCGCGCAGGCGAGCGCGTGGCGCTGAGCAGCCACGAGTACCGCACGCTGCTGGCCCTGCTGGAGCGCCCGGGCCATGTGGTGACGCGCGACCACCTGGAAGACGTGGTGTATGGCCATGCCAGCACCGTCGAGAGCAACACCATCGCCGTCTTCATCCACCAGCTGCGGCGCAAGCTGGGGGACGACCTGATCACCACGGTGCATGGTCACGGCTACATGTTCGGCGAGGCGGGGGCATGGCGTCCATGACGAAGACCGCGAGGTCGCTGCGCAGCCGCATGCTGCTGGCCGGGGGCGCCACCATCGTGCTGTGCTGGGGGGTGGCGCTGGCGGTGCTGGCCGGCTACTTTGCGCTGAGCCAGAGCAGCATCGAGGACAAGCGGCTGCGCGGCATTGCCCACAAGATCCTGCAGACGGTACCTAGCCACGCCAAGCTGCGTGGCGTGGAGCAAAGCGAACAGGTGCGGGCCGATGCCTTGGCGCAGCAGGAGAACCTGGCGTTTCAGGTGTGGGTGTACCGCAGCCAACGCGCGGTAGGCACGCCAGGGTCGCCCCGCACGCCCCTCAAGCCAGACTTCGCCGATGGCTTTGCCAGCACCATGGTCGAGGGGCAGCGCTGGCGCGTGTATTCCGTCTCGGACAGCACGGGCCGCATTACCGTGCAGGTGGGCAACCTGCACAGCGTGATCGACGCGGAACTGCGCAAGAAAGCGTTGATCGCGATGGGCATCGCCACCGCGCTGCTGGTGCTGATAGGCTCGTTCATGGGGTTCGCCGTGCGCCGCGCCCTGCTGCCCGTGGCCGCGATGGAGGCAGCGCTGCACCAGCGCCAGAAATTCGACCTCACCCCGCTGCCCACGGACGCGTTGCCGGCCGAGCTGCAGCCGCTGGTGGGCGCCTTCAACCATGTGCTGCACCAGTTGGACGAGGCGGTGGAGGGTGAGCGCCGCTTCATCGGCGACGCTGCGCACGAACTGCGCACGCCTTTGGCCGCCTTGCAGGCCCAGGCCCAGGTGGCCGTGCGCGCCACCACCCTGGCAGACAAGGATGCCGCGCTGGCCAAGCTGCTGGCAGTGGCCGAGCGCAGCACGCGCCTGTCGGAGCAGCTGCTGGACCTGGCGCGGCTGAACGCAGGCGCCCGTGCCACGCACCAGGCACTGGCCGACTTGAGCGAGCTGGCCGCGTATGTGAGCCGCGAGTTCGACATGCAGGCGCACCAGCAGCAACGCCACCTGCTGCTGGACCTGCAGCCCTGCACCATTGCCTGCGACATCGACGAGATCGGCATCCTGCTGCGCAACCTGGTGGACAACGCCCTGCGCTACACCGCGCCCGGCGGTCGCGTGCGCATCGCCTGCGGGCCCGTCGAAGTGGACCAGGATGGCGCCACCCAGGCATGCCTGGAGGTGGCGGACGACGGCCCCGGCGTCCCCGATTCGGAGCGCGAGGCGATCTTCCAGCGCTTTCACCGCGTGGCAGGCAGCGCCGTGAAGGGCAGCGGCATCGGCCTGTCGCTGGTGGCCGGCATCGCGCAACTGCACGGTGCCACCATCAGCACCTGCGCGGGGCTGGAGGGCAGGGGCTTTTGCGTGCGCGTACTGTTTCCTGCGGTGCAGGGCGATGGCGGCGGCGCGGCAGGCTGAGATCCCTGGCGGACGCCGCGGCCAACTCACTCGGCGGCCAGCACCTCGCGCATGACCTCGGCCTGCCAGTCGAAATAGGGGTTGAAGGTGAGCCGCGCGTGCACCTTGGCGCTCTCGCGGTAGCCCCAGTCCGAGTACCACACCGGCTCGCCCGCCATGCAGCGGGCCTGGTCGGCGGTGTCCTGCCCGTTCCAGCACATGCGCTCGGTGCCCTCCACGCCGTAGAGCGGGTTGGCCGGCGAAAACAGCACGCCCATGTGCGAGAACTGGCTGATGCGGTGCTGCGGCAGCTTGTCGGTACGCACCAGCACACGCGCGTGCTGCCCGGAACCGCTGCGCTGCAGGATGGCGCCGCCACGCCCCGCTGGCAGCTCGCCATACCAGATGAGGCGGCTGGCGGGGTGGGTGAAGCGGGTCTCGAAGGTGCCGAGCACATGCTCCACATCCAACACCGAGTCGTGCTGCGCCAGCACCAACAGGGCCGGCCTGGCATAGGGCTGGCGCGCGATCTTCTCGCGCACGGCGGCAGCGCTGCGGTAGTACTGCGCAAAGCCATTGGTGGGCACATTGAGGTAGCGCAGGAGGGTCTGCTGGGGCTGGGCGGAATCGGGCTGGCGCAGCCAGGTGCGCACGCGGGCCACCCAGGGCACGATCCAGTCCAGCGGCACGCCCGACTTGAAGGCCGGCGAGAAGAGCACCAAGCCGGCCACCTCCGGGTGGTCCAGCGCGTACTCCAGTGCCAGGTTGGCGCCGGTGGAAAAGCCGCCCAGGTAGACCTCGGGCACCTCTTGCGCCAGCAGGGCTGCCTGCTGTGCCACCAGGCTGCGCCAGTCGTCCAGGTCCACGCCGATCAGGTCGGCCGGGCGCGTGCCATGGCCTGGCAGCAGCGCGGTGCGCACCAGAAAGCCCTGGCCCGCCAGCGCCTGCCCGATGTCGGCAAACGACCAGGGCGAATCGCCCAGGCCGTGGAACAGCACCACGCCCTTGCGCGCGGCCTGCGCCGGGCGCCATTCCATGGGCGCGTTGCGCGCCAGCTCGCTGTCCCGCTCGTCGCTCTGGAAGGCGCGGTGCTGCGCCATCCAGTCCTGCGTTTCGGCGCGGTACTGGGCAAAGCTGCCCTGGCCCAGCGGCACCATGGGCCCGCGCGGCGCAGCGCAGCCCGCGCATGCCATGGCGGCCAACAGCGCCAGGGCGCGGGGCCACTGCCGGGTGGCTTGGCTCGGTTGCAGATGCCGCACCATCAGAACCGGTACAGGTAGCCCAGGCGCAGGCCAGTGGTGCTGGAGCGGTCCACCAGCGGGCTGTCCTTGATGCCGCTGCCCAGGTGGGTGGTGCTGATGTCCAAGAACATGCTCTGCCGTGGGGCGATGGCATAGCCCACGCGCAGGCCCAGCTCCAGGTTGACGCTGGCATCGCCCTGGTAGGCCCGGCGCTGGGGCAGTGCTTCGGAGGATTTCACGCCGTAATAGTAGTCCACATACTTGCTGTCGGCCCAGTGCGCGGCCAGTCGCGGAGTGAAGTCGAAGGCCCCCTGCTGGAAGCGCCGATCCACCTGCAGCTTGATCCTGTGCCCCTTGCTGTGGCCCGAGGCATCGCCGAGCCACTCGCCCGAGACATTGGCCAACCCGGTGCGCCAGATGGCCGCGCCGCCCACCCAGAAGCTGGCCTTGCGCTCGTCCATGCCAGTGAGGTAGGGCGAATCCTCGGCCTCATACCCTTCGCCCGCATAGCGCGCGCGCAGCCTGAGCGATACCGGCCCGGCAGACGGCAGCTTGACGTCCAGCGAGGGACCGAGCACGCTGACCCAGCGGTTTTCGAAGTAGATGAGCGGCAGCCCCTGCACCTTGTCGTCGAAGTCGCGGTAGGGGGCCCGGTCCACCGCCACGCCAAGGCCCAGGCCCCATTGCGAAGCAGCGCCGGTGCCCGATGTGCCACCGGGTGTGCTGCCGTCCTGCGCCCAGGCTGCCGGCGAAGCCAGCACACCCAGGGCGGCTGCGGCCACGGCAGCGCGCAGGCCATTCACAGGAGCACTCGGAGTGGGTGCGGGGGCGCCCGGTGCAGGCCGCGCACGCCAGCGCAGGCCGGTGGTTGCAGGGACGGGGATGAAAGGGAACGGGAGCATGGTCGGGATCCTCAGGGTTGAAACAACGTAGCAGAAAATTGAAATTCAGGGCGCTTGCTCACCGCCACTGCCATCGCTGCGGAAGGCGGGTGCAGCAGCGGTGCCGGTATCGGAGCCGGCGTCCAGGTCGAAACGCTCATCGCCACCCGCAGCGGCCGAGCCCGGCGGCGCATCGCCCGGCACCTGCGCCTCACCGTGCACCAGCGCGCGGCGGTGCTGCAGGTAGGCATCGCGCACAAAGAGGTACTTGTCCAGCGCAATGCGGTCGATCACCTGCGTGGCGGGCAGCAGTTCGGCCCGCGCCTGGGTGGCCTGCAAAACCGTGAGGCCGTTGCGCACCGCTGTGCTGGCAGCCAGGGTTTGCGGCGCAAGCAGCAGCTCGGCCGGCAGGCCCGCCGTATCGCGCACGGTGGACGGGCCCAGCAGCGGCCAGACGATGTAGGCGCCCGCGCCCAGCCCCCAGCGGCCCAGCGTCTGGCCCGTGTCAGCGCCGTGGCGCACCAGGCCCATGGGCGTGGCCACATCGAACAGGCCGAGCACGCCCACGGTGGTGTTCACGGCCACTCGGGCCAGGTCCGACGCCGCAGCCCCCGGCCGCCCCTGCAGCAGCAGGTTGGCCGCCGAGCCGATGTCCTGCGGGTTGGTGAAGAAATGGCCCAGGCTGGTCTGCATGCCCTGCGGCAGCACGCGGGCGTAACCCCGCGCGAGAGGGGCCAGCACAGCGCCATCCACCGCCTCGTTGAAGCGAAAGACGCCGCGGTTCCAGGGCTCCAGAGGGTCGGGCTGGGCAGCGGTGGCGCAGCCTGCCAGCACGGGCAGCAGGGCGAGCAGCCCGGGCGCAGCGGCCCGCGCAGCCATGTGCATGGCCCTGCGCTGCCGGGGCATCAGCCAGCCACCTGCTGGCAGCCCTTGCTGCGGCGCTGCTCCCGCAAGCTCACCATGCGCAGCTCGGAATCGATCTGCACGGAGTTGGCGTTGAAATAGCGCGCCGCCACCGCCACCGGCAGCACCAGCTGCCAGGAGGCGCTCTTGGCCTCGCCGGCCACCCGGTTGCTCTCTTGCGCCATGGCGAGCTCGTTGTCCAGCTCATGGCAGCCAAGCTGCGCAAAACGCTCCTTGGGCATGGCACTTTGCGGGATGCTGGTGCACGCGGACAGCAGCAGCGACAGGGACAGAAGGGCAAGACCCGAAGCGAACCGGACATGGGGCATGGTGGCGACTCTTTCAACAACAGGTGCGGCGAGGGTTTCGCCGCCGCTGAACCGCATGGTGCCGGCCCGGCTTTAAGGACTTCTTAGCGCAATTAAGAATTTTTTAAGGCAGCGCAGAAAGCCGGGTTCATCACCGGAAACGGCGGTCGTGTTCAATTTGCTGCAGCTTTGACAATTTATCTATTTTTGGATAAATTATCCAAATGCCAAAACGCACGCCCTCCCCCGCCCCGCACCGCACCCCCGAACAAAAAGCCCTGCTCTCCCAGATCGAGCAGGTGGCCCAGGGGCTGGCCGCCACCTTTGCGCCGTTCTGCGAGGTGGTGGTGCACGACCTGCTGGATCCGGGGCAGTCGATCCTGGCCATCCACAACAACCTCTCGGGCCGTGCCGTGGGCGAGCCCACAACCGAGCTGGGCCTGGCGCGCATAGCAGACCCCGACTATCCGCAGGTCATTGCCAACTACGCCAACCAGTTCGCGGATGGCAGGCAGGCCAAGAGCACCTCGGTGGGCATCAAGGATTCGACGGGCCAGTACATCGCCGCGCTGTGCCTGAACGTGGACCTCACGCAGTTCCGCAGCCTGCAGAGCATGGTGGGCCAGTTCACGGCCATCGATGGCGCCACCGCAGGGCTCACCGAATCGCTGGACCCGGCCGGGGCCGAGGCCATCCGCCAGCGCATCGACCAGTTCGCGGCGCGCCTGTCCACCGCGCCGCGTGCGCTCAAGGCGGCCGAGCGGCGCGCCCTGCTGCGCGAGCTGCGCGAGTCGGGCAGCCTGGAGGTGCGCCGCGCCATGGAAGTGGTGGCGCAGCACCTGGGCGTATCGCGCGCCACGGTGTATGGCGATGTGGCCAAGTGAGGTGACACCATGAGTGCCAACCCCGCCACCACCGACCGCACGCAGGCATCCCTGCTGCTGCTGGACACGCACCAGGTCACGGCCCTGCTGCAGCCCGAGGACGTGCTGCGTGCGGTACACGAGGCCTTCACCCTGCACAGCCAGCGCGCGGGCCGGGTCTTCCCCGTGGTACGAGAGGCGCTGCCCACGGGCGGCGTGTTCGGCATCAAGTCGGGAGACGTGTCCGCGCAGGGGCTGCTGGGCTTCAAGGCCGCCGGCTTCTGGCCCGCCAACCGGGCGCGGGGCGGCGAGCCGCACCAGGCCACGGTGCTGCTGATCGACCCGGCCACGGGCCGCCCGCTGTGCGTGCTGGACGGCAATGCCATCACCACCGAGCGCACGGGCGCAGCCGGGGCACTGGGCCTGCAGCACCTGGCCCGCGCCGAGAGCACGCGCCTGTGCCTGTTCGGCACCGGCGTGCAGGCGCGCGTGCAGCTGCGCTTTGCGCTGCAGGTGCTGCCTGCGCTCACCCAGGTGCGCTACCTCACGCACGACGGCCAGCCGCGGCCCGATTTCGAGGCAGAGCTCCGGGGCTGCTGCGACATCGCCCACGCCACCGACGCGAACGCCGCCGTGGCCGCGAGCGACGTGGTCATCACCGCCACGCCGGGCTGCGGCGCGCTGTTCGATGCGGCAGCTGTACAGCCTGGCACCCACATCAACGCCGTGGGCACCGACACGCGCGGCAAGCGCGAGTTGCCCGAGGGCCTGCTGGAGCGCGCCCATGTGTTCGTGGACGACGCAGCCCAGTCCCGCAGCATCGGTGAGGTGCAGTGGGCCGCCCCCGACCTGCCCTGCACCGAGCTCGGCGATGTGCTCACGGGCCAGGCGCCCGTGCAGCGCGGCGCGCAGGACATCACCGTCTTCGACATGACCGGCCTGGCCCTGCAGGACCTGACCGTCGCCCGCATGCTGCGCACCCAGGCGCTGGCCCAGGGCCTGGGCACCGCCATCGCCTGGCCCTGGTGATGCCCGCCCGCTCTTTTTCGCTTTCTTCTCCATCCACCACACCCACCACTGCCATGACCACTGCCCAACAACTTCCCACCTATGACGACGTCGTCGCCGCTGCCGGCCGCATCGCGGGCGTTGCGCACCGCACGCCCGTGCTCACCTCGCGCACCGTGGATGCCGAGCTGGGCGCCCAGGTGTTCTTCAAGTGCGAGAACCTGCAGCGCATGGGCGCCTTCAAGTTCCGCGGCGCCTACAACGCACTGGCCAAGTTCGACGCTGCCCAGCGCAAGGCCGGTGTGATCGCGTTCTCCTCGGGCAACCATGCGCAGGGCATCGCCCTGGCCGCGCGCGAGCTGGGCATGCCCGCCACCATCGTCATGCCGCAGGACGCACCCGCCGCCAAGGTAGCGGCCACGCAGGGCTATGGCGCCAACGTGGTGTTCTACGACCGCTACACGCAAGACCGCGAACAGATCACGCGCGACCTGGCCGAGCGCAACGGCCTGACCCTGATACCGCCGTATGACCACGCCGACGTGCTGGCCGGCCAGGGCACGGCCGCCAAGGAGCTGTTCGAAGAGGTGGGCGAGCTCGACGCCTTCTTCGTCTGCCTGGGCGGCGGCGGCCTGCTCTCGGGCTCGGCCCTGTCCACGCGCGCGCTGTCGCCGAAGTGCAAGCTCTACGGCGTGGAGCCCGAGGCCGGCAACGACGGGCAGCAGTCGTTCCGCAGCGGCGCCATCGTGCACATCGACACGCCCAAGACCATTGCCGACGGCGCGCAGACGCAGCACCTGGGCAACATCACCTTCCCCATCATCCGCCGCGACGTGGACGACATCCTCACCGTGAGCGATGCCCAGCTGGTGGACGCCATGCGCTTCTTCGCCACGCGCATGAAGCTGGTGGTGGAGCCCACCGGCTGCCTGGGCTTTGCCGCAGCGCGCGCGCGGGCCGCCGAGCTCCAGGGCAAGAAGGTGGGGGTGCTGATCAGCGGCGGCAACGTGGACATGGAGCGCTTTTGCGCCCTTCTGGCCACGCAGCAATAAGCCATCCAGAGGAGTCCCCACCATGCCTGACGCCGCCACCACCACCGCGCAATCGCTCGACACCCTGGACACCCCTGCCGCCTTGATCGAACTGCCGCGCATGCGGCGCAACATCACCCGTATGCAGGAGCGCATGAACGCGCTGGGTGTGCGCTTTCGCCCGCACGCCAAGACGGCCAAGTGCCCGGCCGTGACCGACGCGCAGATCGCTGCCGGCGCGCAGGGCATCACCGTCTCCACCCTCAAGGAGGCGGCCGAGTTCTTCGCCCACGGCATCACCGACATCCTCTACGCCGTGGGCACCGTGCCGCACAAGCTGCCCCAGGTGCTGGCGCTGCGCCACCAGGGCTGCGACCTGAACATCATCACCGACAACCTCGCCGCGGCCCAGGCCATCGCGGCCTTTGGCCGCGAGCACGGCGAGGTGTTCGAGGTGCTGATCGAGGTGGACACCGATGGCCACCGCTCGGGCATCAAGCCCGATGAAGACGCGCTGATCGCCGTGGGCCGAGCCCTGCACGACGGCGGCATGCGCCTGGCCGGCGTGATGACGCACGCGGGCGGCAGCTACGACCTCAACACCCCCGAGGCCCTCACCGCCCTGGCCGAGCAGGAGCGCGCCGGCTGCGTGCGCGCGGCCGAGCGCCTGCGCGCCGCCGGCCTGCCCTGCGCCGTGGTGAGCGTGGGTTCCACGCCCACGGCCCTGTCGGCGGCGGACCTCGCGGGCGTGACCGAGGTGCGCGCCGGCGTGTATGTGTTCTTCGACCTGGTGATGCACAACGTGGGCGTGTGCAGCACCGACGACATCGCGCTGAGCGTGCTCACCACCGTGATCGGCCACCAGGTGGACAAGGGCTGGGCGATCGTCGATGCCGGCTGGATGGCCATGAGCCGCGACCGGGGTACGCAAAAGCAGTCGCACGACTATGGCTATGGCCAGGTGTGCGATGTGGACGGCACGGTGCTCGAAGGCTATGTGCTGAGCGGCGCCAACCAGGAGCATGGGATCCTGTCGCTGGCCGCGGGCCCCGGGTCGGCGGACGCTGGCGACATCGCGCAGCGGTTCCCGGTGGGGCGGCAGTTGCGGATCCTGCCCAACCATGCCTGCGCCACCGGTGCGCAGTATGCGCAGTACCAGGCTGTGCAGGATGGTGCAGTGGTGGCGCAGTGGGAGCGGTTTGGGGGCTGGTGAGATCTGGTTGCCGCATGCCTTGGTGGAGGGCGGGTGCCGGGATGTGCGCCCGGCGGCGCAGTAACTTTCTCTTGGCCGCCAAGAAAGGGGAGTGTCAGATTTTTTGTGTTCAAGGCGGTGAAGCTGCTTGTCTAAGCAGCGGACTTGATGAATCGATCCGCATAGAGGATCGCAAACTGGTTCATCGCACTCTTCCAATCTGGCGCAGCGCGCCCCCACTCTGTCGTGATGTTGCGCAGCGCCAACCAGATCAGCTTGGTCGCCGCCTCATCGTTGGGGAAGTGGCCTCGGGTCTTGATGATCTTGCGCAACTGCGCATTGATGCTCTCGATGGCATTGGTCGTGTAGATCACCTTGCGAATGGCTGGTGGGAAGGCAAAGAAGGGAATGACCCGCTCCCATGCCCTGCGCCAGGCCGCTATGACGGTAGGGAACTTTTGGCCCCAGGCTCCCGCCTCCAGGGCATCCAACTCCTTCATGGCCGCCTCCATCGTCGCTGCCGTGTAGACCGGTTTGAGCGCTGCCGCCAGCCCTCTGCGGTCTTTCCAGCTGGCAAATTCCAGGCTGTTGCGGATCAGGTGCACGATGCACGTTTGCAGCGTCGTGGCCGGGAACACAGCCGCCAGTGCCTCGGGCATGCCCTTGAGGCCGTCGGTCACCGCGATCAGGATGTCGTTGACGCCGCGCGTCTTCAGGTCGTTGAAGACCTTCATCCAGAACTTGGCTCCTTCCGTGCCTTCGATCCACAGTCCCAGGATATCCCGCGAGCCATCGGCCAGCACGCCCAGCGCCAGGTAGATCGCCTTGTTGCGCACCACCGCGTCCTCGCGGATCTTCACGCGCAGCGCATCAAGGAACACCACGGGGTACATGGGCTCCAGGGGGCGGCTCTGCCAGGAAGTGACTTCAGCCATCACCTCGTCGGTGACCGAACTGATGAATTGCGCAGAAACATCCACGCCGTACTGCTCTGTCAGAAAGGCCTGGATATCGCGCACGGTCATGCCACGCGCATACATGGCCACGATCTTGTCGTCAAAGCCAGTGAAGCGCCTTTCGTGCTTGGGGATCAGGATCGGCTCAAAGGAGCCTTCTCGGTCACGGGGAACGTCAATCTGCAATGGGCCGTCCTCTGTCAGCACCGTCTTGCCGCTCTTGCCATTGCGTTGGTTGGGGCTGTGCAAGGGCTTGTCGGCCCCGTGCGGATAGCCCAGGTGGTGGCTCAACTCAGCCCCCAGCGCCCGCTCGATCAAGGCTTTCTTGAAGGCCATGGAGGCGGCGTTGATGGCCTCGGCGGTCATTGCCCCCTGGCCGAACTGATCAAGGATCTCTTTGGGGATGGACGGTAGCGCTGGCGCTACCCTC
>NZ_JBKDTZ010000115.1:0-6001 GCF_046339755.1 Acidovorax sp.
CGGCCGAAGTGACGCCGATCCGCGAACTCGACCGCATCGAGCTCGGTAGCGGCAGCCGCGGCCCGATCACCGAAAAGATCCAGAGCGCGTTCTTTGACATCGTCAATGGCCGCAACCCGAAATACGCCCACTGGCTCGCAAAGGTCTGAACACCATGTCCCAAGCTGTGATCGAACTGCTGGCCAAGGACCTGAACGCCCAGGGCGGGGTCTTCTGCCCCAGCCCCAAGGCGGACATGAAGCTGTGGAACAGCCATCCCAAGGTCTATCTGGACGTGGGCCGCAGCGGTGAGGCCAAGTGCCCCTACTGCGGCACGGTGTACCGCCTGAAGGCGGGCGAGCACGTACACGCTGGCCACTGACGGATGTCGGCGGCCGCTGGCGGCGCGAAGGTGCCGCCCACGCTCACGGTGGCGGTGCTCACGCACAACGAAGCCCACCGTATTGAAGCCTGCCTGCGCAGCGCCGCTTTCGCCGACCAGGTGCTGGTCGTCGACAGCGGCAGCACGGACGACACCGTCGCCCTGGCGCAAGGCCTGGGCGCGGAAGTCCATTCCTACCCTGACTGGCAGGGCTTTGCCGTGCAGCGCAACCGGCTGCTGGCCCATTCGCGTGGCGACTACGTGTTCTTCCTCGATGCCGATGAGGTCATGACGCCGGCCTTCCAGCAGGAGGTGCAGGCCATCGTGCGCTCGGGCGAGCGCGCGGTGTGGACCATCCGCTGGCGCATGGTGGCCTTTGGCCAGGAGCTGCGCTACTTCATGTCGCAGTCGCGCATCGAGCGGCTGTTCCTGCGTTCCATGGTCCGTGAATTCACGGGCGTGGTGCACGAGCAGGCGCAACTGCACCCCGAGCCCGGCGGCGCCGCCGTGCCGCGCCGCCTGGTGCGGGCACGGCTGCTGCACTACACGCGCAACTCCGTGCGCACCAGCCTCGAAAAGCTCACCCAGTACGTGATGCTGGGCGCCGCCAAGCGCGCCGAGCTGGGCAAGCGCGGCGGCGTGCTGCGCGGCCTGGCCTCGGGTGGCTCGATGTTCGTGCGCCTGTATGTCTTCCGCCTGGGCTTCCTGTGCGGGGGCGCGGGCTTCCTGTACTGCCTGTTCGTGGCGCTGGAGGGCTTCTTCCGCTACGCCGCGCTGCACTACGACCGCGACAGCCTCACGGGCCGGGTGATCCGGTGACGCTCAGGAGCTATCGCTGGTTCGGGCGCTGTGCCAGCGTGGGCGCCTTCATGGTGCCCGGCCTGGCGCTGTGGCTGCCCTCGGGCTATTCCTACGGCGCGGCGCTGCTGCTGCTGGCGGCGCTGGCCAGTGCCCCGGTGTGGTGGCGGCGCCCGGCGCCGCGCGCCGCCTGGTGGCTCACGGCCGCTTTCTCGTGCATGGCCGCGCTGTGGCTGCTCGACGTGGGCGCCACCTGGGGCTGGGGCAGCATGGACCGGCCGGTCAAGTACCTGCTGGCGCTGCCCTGCATCTTCTACCTGATGACCTTCGAGCCGCGCGCCTCCTGGCTGTGGATGGGCCTGGCCGTCGGGGCCGTGGGCAGCGGCGCCGTGGGCCTGTACCAGATCGGTGTGCAGGGCCTGCCGCGCGCCAGCGGCTTCACCAACGCCATCCAGTACGGTAACCTGAGCATGCTGCTGGGCGTGCTCAGCGGCCTGCTGCTGGTGGTGCAGTGGCGGCGCTGGGTGGCCTGGCAGCGGTTGCTGCTGGTGGCCGCCATCGTGCTGGGCGCGGTGGGCTCGGTGCTGTCGCAGTCGCGCGGCGGCTGGCTGGCGCTGGTGCTGCTCTTGCCCGTGTGCGCTTGGCTGCTGGTGCGCACCACCGGCCAGCGGCGCGTGTACTGGGGCCTGTGCGTGCTGGCGCTGCTCGCGGCAGCCCTGTCCCAGGTGCCAGCGGTGGAGCAGCGCGTGGACGAGGCGCGCCAGGAAATGCAGACCTACCAGCAGCACGGCGATGGCCGCAGCTCGGTGGGCCAGCGCCTGGCCCACTGGCAGCTGGCCTGGCAGATGGGCTGGGACCGGCCGCTCACCGGCTGGGGCCGGGCCGGCTACGAGCAGGAAAAGGCACGCCGCGTGGCCGCAGGCCTGGCGCACCCCGTGGTGCTCGAATTCGGCCATGCCCACAACGAGGTGCTGGACCTGTTCGCCAAGCGCGGCTTGCCCGGTGTGCTGCTGCTGTTTGCGTTCTACGGCATTCCGTTGGTGATGTTCTGGCCCACGGCCCGGCGCATCCGCGACGGCGCGGGCAAGATGGACCGCGAATCGCTCTCGCTGTGCCTGGTCGGCGTGATGCTGCCGCTGTCCTACATCGGCTTCGGCCTGACCCAGGTCTTCCTGGCGCACAACAGCGGCAACATGTTCTATCTCTTCATGTGCCCGCTGGTGCTGGCGGCGCTGCATGAGCGGCGCGCGCGCATCGGCTGCGGCCGCCCTTTCTGAACGAACAGGCTTCCCAGATGCATATCCTGCTGGTCAACAACTCTCCCATCCCGGTCTACGGCTACGGCGGTACCGAGCGCGTGATCTGGGACCTGGGCAAGACCCTGGTGCAGCTGGGCCACCGCGTGAGCTACCTGGTGCCCGAAGGCTCGAGCTGCGACTTCGCCCAGGTGCTGCCGATCAAGCCCGACGCGCCCTGGGACGGCCAGATCCCGGCCGACGTGGACATCACCCACTTCCAGTTCAACCCGCGCAGCGAGCCCTCGCGCCCCTACCTGGTCACCGAGCACGGCAACGCGCGCAAGCCCAAGCCGTTGCCGCTGAACACCGTGTTCCTGTCGCGCAACCATGCGGCGCGCTACGGTTCCACCGAATTCGTCTACAACGGGCTGGACTGGTCGGCCTACGGCCCGGTGGACTTCGCGCGCCCGCGCGACCACTACCACTTCCTGGGCAAGGCCGCCTGGGGCGTGAAGAACGTGGCCGGTGCCATCAAGGTGGCCAAGCTCGCGGGCGTGGAGCTCGACGTACTGGGCGGTGACCGCATCAACTTCAAGCGCGGCTTTCGCTGGACCTTGTCGCGCCGCATCCATTTCTTCGGCATGGTCGGCGGCCAGCAGAAGAACGAGCTGCTCAACGCCTCGCGCGGCCTGATCTTTCCCGTGCGCTGGCATGAGCCCTTTGGCCTGGCCGTGATCGAGAGCCTGTACTTCGGCTGCCCGGTGTTCAGCACGCCCTATGGGGCCCTGCCCGAACTGGTGCCGGCCGAATGCGGCAGCCTGTCGGCCAGCGCCAGCGAACTGGCCGAGGCCGTGCGCGCCCACCAAGCCGACCCGCGCGCCTGCCATGCCCATGTGCAGCAGCACTTCAGCGCCGAGGCCATGGCACGCGGCTACCTGCGCTACTACGAGCGCGTGCTGGCCGGCGAGGTGTTGCACCGCGAGCACCCCGTTATCCAGGGCACGGCCCGCGACCTCCCCTGGACGCGCTGACCGCCGTTCAGTGCCCCGCGGCGCCCACGCGCGCGCTGGCCTGCTTCCATTCCTCTTCGAGCAGCGCCATCAGCGCTGCTGCGGCCATGGGCCGAACGGCTTCCACGCCCTGGCCGGCCCACAGCGACAGGTAGTCGGCCCGGCCCGCCTCGTTCGAGGCCTTGCGCAGCGCCCCCGTCAGCGCGTTCTGCACGGGGTAGGGCGGCACGGCCATTTCATCGGCCTGCAGGCGCTCCATCAGCGCGTTGACGATGCCGCGTGCATGGCGCCCCGTCAACGCCCGCGTGGTGCGTGTGTCGGTGCCCTTGGCGTTGGCCAGGGCCTTGCGGTAGGGGGCACCGATGCCCGATTCGTCGCACGACAGGAAGGCCGTGCCCATCTGCACCGCCTCGGCCCCCAGGGCCTGCGCGGCGGCGATACCGCGCCCGTCCATGATGCCGCCGGCCGCCACCACCGACACGCCGCGCGGCGCCAGCGCGTCCACACAGCGCGGCACCAGGGCCATCGTGCCGATCATGGACGACGTGAAGTCCCCGAGGAAGGTGCCGCGGTGCCCGCCCGATTCCATGCCCGAGGCGCAGACCCCGTCGGCGCCCACGTCGGCCCAGGCGATGGCTTCGGCCACCGTGGTGGCCGTGCCGATCACATAGCAGCCCGCCGCATGCAGGCGCGCCACCTGTGCTGCCGAAGGAAGCCCGAAGGTGTAGCAGTCCACCGCCGGGCGCGCGGCGATCAGCGCATCGAACTGTGCCGCGAAGTCCTCGCACCAGCGCGCAGGCATGGCCGGTTGCTGGCCGAATTCGGCATACAGCGGGGCCAGCCGGGCGACTGCGGTGTCCACCGTGGCGGCATCGGGGGCCGGAGTGTCCTGCACGAAGAGGTTCATGCAGAACGGCTGGTCGGTGCGCCGCCGCACCTCGGCCGCCGCCTCGATCATGGCCGCTGGCGAACGCATGCCGCAGCCCAGTGAGCCCAGCCCGCCTGCGGCCGAGACGGCAGCGGCCAGGGCGGGGGTGTCGGAGCCGGTCATGGGGCCCTGGATGATGGGCAGGCGAAGCGAAAGGGCGGTACGAAGGCTGTGCTCGGTCATGGCGGGCTCCTGGAACGGGAAGAGAAAAAAACGGTCAGGCGGCAGACAGGGCCTGCTGCAGGGCGTCGAGCGCGCTGGAGCGGTAGCCCTTGCGCCAGGTGAGCAGGGTATCGATGCGGGTGATGGGCTGGTGGCTCAGCATCCCGGCATGGGGCGTCATGGCCAGCACCGAGTGCGGCACGATGCCCACGCAGCTGCCGGCGGCCACGCAGGCGAGGATGGCGTGGTAGCTGCCCAGCTCCAGCACCTGCATGGGCTGCGGCCGGGGGGCGAACCAATCCTGCCCGATGCGGCGGTAGGTGCAGCCCGGTTCGAAGACCGCGAGCGCACCGGGCTGCACGTCCTCGGGCCCGGCCACCGGCGGGTGGCCCGCAGGCAGCACCAGCAGCAGTTCCTCGGTGAACACGGGCCGGGTCTCGAAGACCGGGTCCGGCGCCTGGCCCGGCGGCCAGGCCACCAGCACCGCATCGAGGGCATGGGCGCGCAGCCGCTCCACCAGTTCGCGCGTCGGGGCGGTCGAGAGTTCGAGCGCCACGCCCGGCCATTGGCCGTGCAGGCGCGCCAGGGGCACGGGCAGGCGGCTTGCCGCCGTGCTCTCCATCGAACCGATCCGCAGCCGGCCGCCCGGCGGGCCCGGGCGCACCGCCTGGCGCGCCTCTTCGGCCAGCGCCAGCAACTGGTCAGCATAGCCCAGCAGCACCTGCCCCTCGGGCGTGAGGGCCATGCGCTTGCCTTCGCGCAGGAACAGGGGTGTGCCCAGGTGCGCCTCCAGCTGCTGCACCCGGGTGGTCACATTGGACTGCACGCGCCCCAGCCGCTCGGCGGCGCGCGTGACACTGCCTTCGGCCGCCACGGTGCGGAAAATGTCCAGGGCCGCAAGGTCCCACAAAGCGGAAGATTCAACCATCTTTAAAAAGTATGAATTACATAAATTCAATCTCTTGTTAGGATGATGATAAGCAGCGGCATCTGCCGTGGCAACCCCTTCCCGGTATCCCCGTATGGACCAGGTGTCTTCTCCCCCTTCGCCCGGCAGCGTACACCCTGCCGACATGGCGCCGTTGCGCGTTGCCGTGGCCGGCATGGTCGCGCTGGCCGTCGCCATGGGCATCGGCCGCTTTGCCTTCACCCCGCTGCTGCCCATGATGCTGCACGATGGCGTGATCGACATCGCCACCGGCAGCTGGCTGGCCACGGCCAACTATGCCGGCTACCTTGCTGGCGCGCTGCTGTACATGGCGCTGCCCTGGCTGGAACGGCACCTGCGCGCAGTGCCCCGCAATGCGGCGCTGGCGCGTGGCGGCCTCGTGGCCACCGTGGTGCTGACCGGCCTGCTTGCCTGTCCCTGGCCTGCTTCGTGGCCGCGGCTGCGCTTTCTGGCCGGCGTGGCCAGCGCGCTGGTGTTCCTGGGCACGGCCAACTGGTGCATGGGGCAGCTCACCCGGCTGGGGCGGCCCCAGCTCGCCGGCCTGATCTTCTGCGG
>NZ_JBKDTZ010000116.1:0-8218 GCF_046339755.1 Acidovorax sp.
GCGCGGTGAGCCGGGTCTGGGGGGTCCTGGGGACAGCTTGGCGCCGCGCGTGTGCGCCGGCCGGCATTGTCCCGGGGATGCAGGGCACCGGGGGCGTGTGCGGGAACTGGGGCCTGCAGATCGGCCGTTTGTCGCCGCCCCGGATGCAGCCTTGTCTTACGCGGCCCGCCCGGCGCCGGACCTAAGGTAGGCGCATTGAATCACCATTTGCCCCAGGAGCCTGCCATGTCCCCACCCCGCTCTCCCTCTTCCGGCCAGGTGCCCCATTCCTCGGGCCGCAACCGGTTTGCCACCGGCCGCACGGTGGCCGTCCTCGGCGTCATCGTGGGCTTTTTGCTGATCGCCATCATGGTGCCCTGGTAGGGCACGACGAACCTCCGGTCTCAGCTCCCCGCCACCACCATCGCTGCGAACCGGCCGAGCACGCTGCCCGCCTCGGACGTATCGCTGACATGTGCATTCCGTGCTTCCTGGACATGCTCCACATAGGCCTGCATGGCCCGCGCTGAAAACTCCGGGTGGAACTGAACGCCCCAACCGCAGCCGCCCACGCGAAAGGCCTGGTGTGGCTCCAGTTCGCTGTGCGCCAGCAGCACGGCCCCGTCCGGCAGGCGCAGCACCGACTGGTAGTGCACCAACTGTGCGGGAAACTGCCCCGGCAGCCCCGCGAACAAGGTGTCCTGCGCAGCCTCGGCCGTCAGGCGCACGGTGTGCGTGCCCACCTCCGGCCCGCGCGGAAGGTCGTCCACATGCCCGCCGAATGCATGCGCCAGCAACTGGTGCCCGTAGCAGATACCGAGCACCGGCACCTGCGCTTCGACACAGCGGCGCATCCATTGCGCCAACTGCTCGCTCCAGGGCTCGCGGTGCGACACCATGGCATGCGAACCACTGACCACCACGGCCGACAGTTCGGTCGGGTCGGGTAGCCTGGCAGCCTCCTGCTGCGCATCGATGCGCAGCAGGGGAAGTGCGTCCCCCAGACCAGCGGCGATCCAGTCGTCGAAATCACCCAGGGCCTCGCGGATGCCGGGAAAGGTCTTGCCGGCGGCAACGATGAGGAGGGGTTTGCGAAGGGGGCTTGGATCGGGGCTTGCGGTCATGTGTGCAGCAGCAGGAGGTATCCAGAAGAAAAAAGCGCCCCAAAGGACGCCTGTGGTTCCTGTCACTGGCAGAGGCCGTGGTCGCAGAAACTTGGATGCGTGAGCGATTTTATCTGTGCGTGCCCTCCAGAAGCCATGCGCAACCAGGGGCGCAGCCGATGGAATGAACGCTCTGGCCCTTGCATCCGTTCAGCGGGCAGGGGCTTGCGGTGTTGCCTGCGCCATCCAAAGCGCCAGGCCGCCCTCCAGGCTCCAGGCGTTGGCATGGCCCAGGCGGCGCAGTGCGCGCGCCGCCTGTGCGCTGCGGTTGCCGCTGCGGCAGTAGAACAGCACGGGCCTATCGGCCTCCAGCTTGAGCCAGACGGGCAAGGCATTGAGCAGGCTGCCCAGCGGAACCGCCTGCACTTTCGGCTGGATGCCTTGCCCCAGGTCGGGCCTGCCGCCCAGCGCGTGCTCATAAAGCTCACGCACATCGACCAGAAGCGGGGCAGGGGACGTCTGGAACTGCAGGTGCAGGCGCTCGCGGGACAGCGCCAGGGCCTCTGGTTCGGCATGCAGCGCCTTGGGGCGTGATGGCTGGCCAAGGGTCCAGGCGAAATGCTGTGCCTCATCGTGGCCGGGCAGCAGCAGCGCATGGGGTGCCAAGGCCGGGGTCAACCAGTTCAGGGAGCCTGTGTCGTCCGCCATGGCGGAAGCTCCCACAAAGGCCAGTTGGCCCTGGTCGGGCGTGTGCAGGACATAGACGCTTGCATCGGCGCTGCCTCCCGGGGGCGCCAGCCGCGTGATGCGGTGGTGATCCAGCTGAATCTGGCGCTCGCCCTGCGGCCACCCCAAGGGTTCCACGGAGCCCAAGGCCTGCATGGACTCCGGGAAGGCGGCGCTCAGGGTGGCCACCGCTGCGGCATGCTCGATGCGGTTTGTGGTTGCCAGCACGGCCACCAGGGTGTGGTCGTGGCGGCGCTGCCACTGCGTGATCTGTTCGCTATGTGCGGGCAGGGGATCGATGAGCACGCAGTGGCGGCGCTTCGCATCGGCCACCAGGTAACAGCATGCGCCATCGACCACGAAGCGGGTCACCAGACCGGTGGGCGTGGTGTTGCCGGCGGGTGCATGGACCGTCAAGCCATGGGCGCGCAGCGACGCGCCGCAGGCCCGGATGCGCGCACAGGCACGCTCGATCAGCTCGGCGGAGTCGGCCGCACCGAAGGACAGGCGCACGGCCGCCGAACTCTGCCAAGCGGGCAAGCCCATGGCCTCCAGCACATAGCTGGGCTGGGCCTTGGCCGCGCTGCAGGCCGAGCCACCGCTGACGCGCAGGCAGGCGGCATCGAACAGGTCCAGCAGCAGCCTGGAAGCAAGACCGGGCACGGCGAAGTTCAGCGTCGTCGGCAGGCACAGCGATGGCGGGGCATTGAATACCAGTCCAGGGAAGGCGTCGGTCAGCGCCAACGCCAGGCGCTCGCGGTGCGCCAACAGCGTCTCCTGGTTCGCGAAGGTGTCTCCTGCTTCCAGGGCGCGCAGCACCTCGCCCAGCGCGGCAATGCCTGCGATGTTCTCGGTACCGGCGCGCAGCGCGCCTTCCTGCCCACCCCCTGTCATCAGCGGGGTGAAGGGTGCGCCATCGCGCACGTACAGCATGCCAATCCCCTTGGGTGCATAGAGCTTGTGCCCGGAAAAGGGGGCGTAGTCGATGCGGCGCTCAGTCAGGTGCAGTGGCAATTTGCCGAGGGCCTGCACGCTGTCGACCAGCCACAGCGCGCTGCTGTCCGCCAGCGCCGCGCGGATGCCGTCGAGGTCGCTGACCACGCCGGTCTCGTTGTTGGCGGCCATCGTGCACACCAGGCCGGCCTGCGGCGCCTGCTGGCGCAGCCAGGCCAGATCGTGCCGGCCCTGGCGGTCCACCGGAATGGCGCGCACCGGCCAGTGCAGGCCCAGGAGGGCATTCCAGTGCCTGAGTGCCTCCGGCACGGCCTTGTGTTCGGTGGCGCCATAGAGCAGCAGCAAGGGCTGGATTTCTCCGGCATCGCGCCAGCGGCGCAGTTCGGTCAGGGCCGACAGCACGGCGGTCTGTATGCCTTCGGTGGCACCGCTGGTGAAGCACAGTTGACCACGGGCCGCACCCAGCAAGCGGCGGGCGCGGTCCCGCACCTGCTCCATGAGCGCCCGCGCCTTCAGGCCACTGCCGTGGATGCTGCTGGGGTTGCCAAAGGCTTCACCCATCACCGCCAGGGCCGCCAGGCGCGCTTGGGGGAGTACCGGTGTCGTTGCGTTGGCGTCAAGATAAATTTCTTCCATGGCGCCAAATTCTCGGCGGGTCCACGCAGCAAGGGCTTGCAATTTTTTCAAGAATAGGCCATAGAATTGAAATAAAAATCCCCAAATCATGGCAAAAATAAAATTGGATTCTATTGATTGCAAGTTGATAGAGATTCTTCAGGTCGATGCCGAAACACCGATCGCGGACATGGCCGCCCGCGTGGGCCTCTCGGCCACCCCCTGCTGGCGGCGCGTCCAGCGCCTCAAGGAGATGGGCGTGATCACCCGCCAGGTCGCCCTGGTGGACGCTGCCAAGGTGAACGTAGGGGTCACGGTGTTCGTGTCGGTGCGCACGAGCACCCACACCGAGGAGTGGTTCGAGCACTTTCGCGCCACGGTCCAGGCCATTCCCGAGGTGGTGGAGTTCTACCGCATGAGCGGTGATGTGGACTACCTGTTGCGCGTCGTGGTGCCCGACATCGCCGCCTATGGCAAGGTGTACAAGCGCCTGATCGCCGGTACCCAGCTGTTCGATGTGTCGTCCAGCTTTGCGATGGAAGAGCTGAAGTTCACGACGGCACTGCCGCTGTCCTATGTTGAGTAGAGCGCTCGCAGATACCCATCTGCTGTGGGGACGGGCAAAATAAAAAAAGCGCCCGAAAGGCGCTTGTCCATGGATGTTCTGGCGGAGACTGTGAGATTCGAACTCACGGACGGTTGCCCGTCGGCAGTTTTCAAGACTGCTGGTTTAAACCGCTCACCCAAGTCTCCGGGAGGGAAGGCGCGTATTCTAGTCCACGGAAATGACCGGCCACCCCGGTCAACGTGATCAGCCCCTCGCCTTGGTCAGCATGCCCTTGGTCTCGATGAAGCGCACCACCTCGTTCAGGCCGGCCAGGGTTTTCAGGTTGGTCATCACGAAGGGGCGCAGGCCCTGGGGGGTGGTGCGCATGCGCACGGTGTCCGATTCCATGATGGCCAGATCGGCGCCCACATGCGGCGCCAGGTCGGTCTTGTTAATGATGAACAGATCGCTCTTGGTGATGCCGGGGCCGCCCTTGCGCGGGATCTTCTCGCCCGCGGCCACGTCGATCACGTAGATGGTCAGGTCCGACAGCTCGGGGCTGAAGGTGGCGGCCAGGTTGTCGCCGCCGCTTTCCACGAACACCACGTCGGCATTGGGGAACTGGCCCAGCATGCGGTCGATGGCTTCGAGGTTGATCGATGCGTCTTCGCGGATCGCCGTGTGCGGGCAACCGCCCGTTTCCACGCCCAGGATGCGCTCGGCCGGCAGGGCGCCGCTCACCGTGAGCAGGCGCTGGTCTTCCTTGGTGTAGATGTCGTTGGTGATGGCGATCAGGTCGTAGTCGTCGCGCATGGCCTTGCACAGCATTTCCAGCAGGGTGGTCTTGCCCGAGCCCACGGGGCCGCCGATGCCCACGCGCAGCGGGGGCAGGTGCTTGGTGCGGTTGGGGACATGGTGCAGGGGGCTGGTCGTGGTGGTCGTCATCATGATCTGAAGAGGCGGGAGTATTGGGTTTCGTGCCGGGCCGAGAGAATGGCCAGCATGGGGGAAAAGGCCTGGCGCTCGCCATCGGGCAAGGCAAGTGCATACGTGGCGGCTTCGGGGATGGCCTGGGCGAGCTTTGCCAGGATGCGCTGGCCCGCGCTCTGGCCCAGGGCCATGGACTTGAGCGCGGCCTGCACCATGTTCTCGGCCCAGCCAAAGGCAAAGGCCAGCAGCACGTCGTAGACAGAGGCCTCGGCGGTCGAGGCGGCCAGTGCAAAGGCCACGGGGTAGGTGGGCGGCAGCGCGGCCAGGGCCTGCACGGCGGGCATGCGCGCCGCATCGCCCTGGTGCTGGTTGCGCAGCCAGTCGGCCAGCGAGCGGCCCATCTGTTCGGTCTGCAGGCGCAGCTCGCTGGTCTCGCGCGTGTGCAGCACCCAGTCGTTGAGCTCGCGCACATGCGCCATGTCGGCCTGGCGCCAGGCGCCCACGGCCTGGGCCACCACGGCCATGTCGCCGCGCGCCTGGGTGATGTGCAACTGGTCCAGCAGCCAGGCGGCCACGGCGGCCTCGGAGCCGACACCGGCGCTTTCGATGGCACTCTCCAGCCCTTCGGAATACGAGAACCCGCCCACGGGCAGCGCGGGCGATGCCAGCCAGATCAGCTGTAGCAGGCTGGCCGCGGGCAGGGCCGTCGGGGCCGGGGGCTCGCGCATCATCATGGGAGGGGCCGCTCGGGTGCAGCGCCGTCAGTGCGCATGCTTGTGGCCGTGGTCGCCGTGCCCATGGTCATCGTGCGAATGCCCGTGGTCATGGTCGTGGCTGTGGCCGCCATGGGCGTGGCCGTGCCCGTGGTCATCGTGGTGGTGGCCGTGTCCACCGCCGCCATGCCCGGCCGCATAGGCGCCGCCTTCGGGCTCGAAGGCCATGTCCTTCGCCTGCACGATCAGGTGCATGGCGCGCAGCATGTCGGCCAGCACATGGTCGGGCTCGATCTTCAGGTGGTCGGGCTGCAGCTCGATGGGCACATGGCGGTTGCCCAGGTGGTAGGCGGCGCGCACCAGGTCGAAGGGCGTGCCGTGGTTCTTGCAGTGGGTGATGTAGAGCACCGCCTGCGGCGCGGCCAGCACGCGCACCAGCGAGCCGTCTTCGGCCACCAGCACATCGCCGCCACGCACCACGGTGCCTCGGGGCAGGAACACGCCCAGCTCGCGCCCGCTGGAGTCGGTGGTGGAAAAGCGGCTCTTCTGGCGCACGTCCCAGTCGAGTTCGACGGTGGGAGCGCGCTGGAGCAGCACGGGCGCCAGGCCATGGCCTTGGGCGAGGATTTTTCCGACGGAAATCATGGATGCCAATACGGTAGAAAGGAAGGTGGGCTCAGCGCGTGGTGGGGCGTGATCCCATGGCCGTGAGCACGCCCAGGCCGATGAAGGAGGTGCCGGCCAGCCGGTTGCCCCACACGGCATGGCGTGTGGCCTGGCCCAGGCGGGGGGCGACCAGGCTGGCGGCCAGCACATAGAAAAGATCGGTGCATGCTGCTATGGCCACAAAAGTGCAGCCCAGCGCCAGGGTCTGCGCCAGCGCGCTGCCCTGTGCGTCCATGAACTGCGGCAGGAAGGCGGCGAAGAACAGGCTGGTCTTGGGGTTGAGCAGGGCCACCACGAAGCCGTCGCGGAACACGCGGCGCAGCGGCTGCCGCGCGCCGGTCTTCGAACCATCGGCGGCACTTGCAGGGGTTGCGAACCACATGCGCAGGCCCAGGTACACGAGGTAGGCGGCCCCCGCCCACTTCACCACGGTGAAGGCGGCCGACGACACGGCGAACAGCGCCGCCAGACCCAGCGCCGCGCCGATGGCATTGCCCAGGTTGCCCAGCGCCACGCCCAGCACGGAAGCCAGGCCGCAGGCACGGCCCTGCGCCACCGTGCGCGCCACGATGTAGACCACCGCAGGGCCGGGGGTGAGCGCCAGCACCAGGCTGGCGCCGGCAAAGGCGAGCAGCAGATGGGTTTCGGGCAGCATGGGCAGCACTCCTGGTTCGGGCTTCGGTCAGAACAGGAAGTATCGCTGCGCCATGGGCAGCTCGGTGGCCGGCTCGCAGGTGAGCAGCTGGCCGTCGGCGCGCACGGTGTAGGTCTGTGCGTCCACCTCCATGCGCGGGGTGTAGCTGTTGTGCACCATGTGCTCTTTGCGCACGCCGCGGATGTTGCGCACCGCGACCAGGTTCTTGGCCAGTCCGAAGCGCTCGCCAATGCCTGCGGCCAGCCCGGCCTGCGAGACAAAGGTCAGCGAGGTGCGCGCGATGGCCCCGCCGAAGGCGCCGAACATGGGCCGGTAGTGCACGGGCTGCGGCGTGGGGATGGAGGCATTGGGGTCGCCCATGGCCGCCATGGCGATGAAGCCGCCCTTGAGGATGAGGGCCGGCTTCACGCCGAAGAACGCCGGCTTCCAGATCACCAGGTCGGCCCACTTGCCCACCTCGATGGAGCCCACCTCGTGGCTGATGCCGTGCGCGATGGCCGGGTTGATGGTGTATTTGGCCACGTAGCGCTTGATGCGCGTGTTGTCGTTGCGCGCACTGTCGCCTTCGAGCGTGCCGCGCTGGGCCTTCATCTTGTGCGCCGTCTGCCAGGTGCGGATGATGACTTCGCCTACCCGGCCCATGGCCTGGCTGTCGCTGCTCATCATGCTGATGGCGCCCAGGTCGTGCAGGATGTCCTCGGCCGCGATGGTCTCCTTGCGGATGCGGCTTTCGGCAAAGGCCAGGTCCTCGGCAATGCCGGCGTCCAGGTGGTGGCACACCATGAGCATGTCCACATGCTCGTCCAGCGTGTTCACGGTGTAGGGCATGGTGGGGTTGGTGGACGAGGGCAGAAAGTTCGCCTCGCCCACCACGCGCAAAATATCGGGCGCATGGCCGCCGCCCGCCCCCTCTGTGTGGAAGGCGCAGATGCCGCGCCCGCCCACGGCGGCGATGGTGTTCTCGACAAAGCCCGACTCGTTGAGCGTGTCGCTGTGGATGGCGACCTGCGTGTCCGTCTCCTCGGCCACGTCCAGGCAGCTGCTGATGGCCGCAGGCGTGGTGCCCCAGTCCTCGTGCAGCTTCAGGCCAATGGCCCCGGCCTCGATCTGCTCGCGCAGCGGCGCCGGCAGGCTGGCGTTGCCCTTGCCCAGAAAGCCCAGGTTCATCGGAAAGGCATCGGCCGCCTGCAGCATGCGCTCCATGTTCCAGGTGCCCGAGGTGCTGGTGGTGGCCAGCGTGCCCGTGGCCGGGCCCGTGCCGCCGCCCAGCATGCTGGTCACGCCCGAGGCCAGGGCCTCCTCGATCTGCTGCGGGCAGATGAAGTGGATG
>NZ_JBKDTZ010000117.1:0-5820 GCF_046339755.1 Acidovorax sp.
TTACCCCGTCCCGCAGCGCATGAACTGTGAACACACCGGATTCAGGGGGCGCTTTGCCGGCGGCGTCCGGGTCTGGGCGCTGCTGGGCATCCACGCCACGGTGGTGGAGCCGGGCTACTTCCGCACCGAGTTCCTCGACACGGCCTCGCTCTCGGTGTCCCCGCTGGTGCTGGAAGACTACGCCCCCAGCGCCGGCGTGATCCGGGAGGCGGCCCGCCGCATCAACCTGAACCAGCCCGGAGACCCGGTGCGCCTGGCCCAGGCCGTGATGCAACTGGTGGCCAGCCCCACGCCGCCACTGCGCCTGCCGCTGGGCACCGACACGCTGCGGACGATTGCCGAGAAGTACGCCTTTGTGGAAAAGGAAACGGCTGCTTGGCGTGACCTGGCGGCGTCCACGGACTTCCCCGTGCAGGAAGCAGCTTGAGCCTGCTGCGGCGGTGGGTCAGACCATGCCGCCGTTGGCTCGGAGTGTCTGGCCATTGATCCAGGCGCCATCACTTCCGACCAGAAAAGACACCGTGCTCGCGATGTCCTCTGGCGTGCCCAGGCGGCCCAGCGGGTTCATCTGGGCCAGGCGCTCCACCAGTTCGGGCGTCTTGCCATCCAGGAACAGGGCGGTGGCCGTAGGGCCGGGGGCGACGGCGTTCACCGTGATGTTCTTGCCGCGCAGTTCCTTGGCCAGGATCAGCGTCATGGTCTCCACCGCGCTCTTGGTGGCGGCATACACCGCGTAGCCGGGCATGGCGGTGCCGACCAGGCTGGTGGAGAAATTCACGATGCGCCCGCCCGGCTCCAGCCTGCGCGCGGCCTCGCGCAGTGCGTTGAACGTGCCCTTGAGGTTGATGGCGATCAGCCGGTCGAAGGTGGCGTCATCGGTGTCGGCCAGGTGCGGCAGGTTCGAGGGCATCACGCCCGCGTTGTTCACCAGCACGTCCACGCGGCCGAAGGCCTCGGTCGCCTGGTCGAACAGGCGCGCCACGGCGGCGGCATCGGCCACATCGGCCTGCACGGCGATGGCCTGGCCGCCCGCAGCGGTGATGGACTGCGCCACCACTTCCGCCTCGGCCGCGCTGCCGGCGTAGTTGACGACGACGCGAAAGCCGTCGCGCCCCAGGCGCTGGGCAATCGCGGCGCCAATGCCGCGCGAGGACCCGGTCACGATGGCGACGGGGCGGTGGGTGGATGGATCGAGGGCTGCGGACATGGAGAGCTCCAGAACTGTGGGGATGGGTGTATTGTTCAGTGGGTCCGGGTCTGGATAAAGGCCTCTGGATTGCCATGACTGTTCAGTAGAAATCAACAATCAGCTCCCGCCCCATGGACCGATTCGACGCCATGCGCCTGTTCACCCGCATCGTGGAGCTGGGCAGCTTCACCCAGGCGGCGGACGACCTGCAACTGCCCCGCGCCACGGTCACCCTGGCCGTGCAGCAACTCGAAAAGCGCCTGGGCGCACGCCTGCTGCACCGTACCACGCGCCATGTCAGCCCCACGCAGGACGGCGAGGCCTATTACGCACGCTGCCAGCAACTGCTCGCCGACCTCGACGAGACCGAGGCGGCCTTCGCCACCGCCGGCCAGCAGCCCAAGGGCAAGCTGCGCGTTGACCTGCAGGGTACCCTGGCGCGCTATTTCGTGCTGCCGCGCATCGGCGAGTTCTTTGCGCGCTATCCCGGCGTGGAGCTGGAACTGGGCATGGGCGACCGCCTGGTGGACCTGGTGCGCGAGCGCGTGGACTGCGTGATGCGCGGTGGCGAGCCGGCCGACTCCAGCATGGTGGGCCGGCGCGTGGCGCAACTGGCCCAGGTGACCTGCGCCAGCCGCTGCTACCTGGAACGCCATGGCGTGCCCCGCACCGTGGACGAACTGCGCGGCCACCGCGCGGTGAACTACCTGTCGTCGCGCACAGGCAAGCCCATACCCCTGGACTTCGTCGTGGACGGCGTGCCGCGCAGCGTGCAGCTCAAGGGCACGGTGTCCGTGACGGACGCGTTTGCCTACGCGGCCTGCTGCATGGCCGGGCTGGGCATCGTGCAGGTGCCGCGCTACCACCTGGAGCCGCAACTGGCCGAGGGCAGCCTGGTAGAGGTGCTGGCCGAGTTCTGCCCGCCGCCCATGCCGGTGACTGTGCTGTACCCGCACAGCCGCCAGCTCTCACCACGAGTGCGAGTGTTCGTGGACTGGCTGGCCGAGGTGATGCAGAACGCGCGCTGATTACGCCGCTGGGCGCGAGAACTCCATGACCCAGTTGGTCTCCCAGGTCTGTCCGCCATCTTCCGAGAAGGCCTGCTCCCAGCGCGGCGTGCCGGTGGCGAGGTTCCGGGTCCATTCAAAGCGCACCTGGATGGCCCGGCCCTCGAACCGGTCCTGGCCCAGAAAGATGCCCTTGTCGGTGCCTGCAAAGCCACCACTCACCGGGGGCTGCAGCAGTCCCGTCGCGGAATCCAGGCCACCGGTCACATTGTCGAGCCAGTAGATGCTCCAGCGCCGCGCCTGGGGATTGAACAGGCGCAGCGCCATGCCCACGTAGCCCGCATTCCAGGTTTCAGGGATGAAGTCATCGCAGTTGCCGATGCCGCCGGAGAGCGGCCGCGCCGTGCCTGTGGCGTCGAAGGTCTCCCAATCGGTGCAACCCGCAAGCCGGCGCACCAGGCGTGTGTTGCGGATGCGCCAGGGGCCCATCAGGAAGTCGAAGTCGTGGGCATCGCCGGTGGGTGGAACGGGGTGCATGGTGGGGGTCTCCTGCGTGCGTTGCATCATGCGTGCAAGGCCGAGCGCGCCGTGGGTTGCAGCCGGTGGGCTTCGGGCGCGCGGGACAGCCATGGCGCCAGGCCCTGTGCTACCTCGCGCTGCCAGGCACCGCTTTGCGCAAAGGCATCGAGCGCGTTGGTGCCATCAAACAGTGCCAGGCCCAACAGCACATGCTCGCCCTCGCGCACCGGCAGGCGGGGAAAGGTGTTGGGGCTGGCATCGCTGGCATACCAGGCCGTGTGGCGGGCGCCGCCCGCGCGCAGCGTGGGGCCCATGCGCTCACGGCAATAGTCCAGCAGCGCCGGCGTTGCAGGCTCCCTGAGATGGAACACCGTGGCATCGAGCAGGCCTGGTGCCGCGCCGCTGGCGCCCGGGGCAGCGCGGTCCACAGGCAGGCCATCGGCCGCGCCGGGCCAGGCAGGTTGCAGCAGCAGCACGTTGTCCGAATCGACCATGGTGGCGTTGGCCGCATCGCGGTGCGCAGCCCACACCGGGCCGCCGTAGAAGGCCTCGAGGGCCTGCTTGCGCGCCGCCATGCCGGCAAAGCCGCGCAGCCAGACGAAAAGGTCGGGCCGGTCCAGGTCGCGGAACTGGCCGATCACGCGCATGCCTTCGCGCTCCTGGGTTTCGAGGAATTCGCGGTCGAACAGGTCGATGAGCACCTCGCGCTGGCCGGGGTGCAAGGTGTATTGGCGCAGCTCGACGATGCTGCAGTCTGGAAGGGATGGGGTGGTGGGCATGCGGTCTTCCTTGGCTGGGAATGAAAGGGAAGTTCGCAGTGTGCGGCGCAATACATGACAAGGCATGGCAGGTATTGCAGGCACAATGCACACCGTCGTCTTTCCATTCGCCCATGCGCGCCAGCCGCCTGTTGTCCATCCAGATGCTGCTCGAAACCCGCGGGCGCATGAGCGCGCAGGCGTTGGCCGAGGCGCTTGAAATATCGGTGCGCACGCTCTACCGCGACGTGGACCAGCTCACTGCGGCGGGCGTGCCCATCTATGCCGAGCGCGGCCGCAATGGCGGCTTTGCGCTGCTGCCGGGGTGGAAGACCACGCTCACCGGCCTCACCCCCTCCGAGGCGCAGGCCGTGTTCCTGAGCGGCCTGCCCGGTCCGGCCGGTGACCTGGGCTTGGGTGGCGATGTGGAGGGCGCGCGCCTCAAGTTGCTGGCCGCGCTGCCCGCCCCCTGGCGCGAGGACGCGCAGCGCGTGAGTGCCCGCCTGCACCTGGACCCCGTGGACTGGTACCGCGAGAGCGCGCCCACGCCGCACCTGACCACAGTGGCTGCCGCGGTCTGGAGCGGCGAGCAACTGGCCCTGCGCTATGAAAGCTGGGCCGATACGGCGGAGCGCAGCGTGGCCCCGCTGGGCCTGGTGCTCAAGGCCGGTGTCTGGTACCTGGTGGCGCAGCCGGTGGGCAAGGCGACTGCGGACAGCGGCCCGCGCACCTACCGGGTCGCCAACATCCGCGCGGCCACGGCCTTGGGCACGCCCGTGCGCCGTCCGACGCGCTTTGATTTGCCCGCGTACTGGAGCGCGTCCATCCGCCGATTCGAATCCAGCCTCCATACCGGCGAGGCAGACCTGCTGGCCACGCCAGCGGGGCTCAAGGGCCTTGCCGCACTGAGCAGCGCCGTGGCGCGGGCGGTGGCGGCCGCGCCGCCTTCGCGCCGCAAGGATGGGCGCGTGGCGCTCACCATCCCCATCGAGTCGGTGGCCCATGCCTGCGGCCAGCTCATGCGCCAGTCGCCCGAGGTGGAGGTACTGCGCCCGGCGGCGCTGCGGCGGGCGATGGTGGAACGCATCGAGGCCACGGCGCGGCTTTACAAGCTGCGCTGAGGCAGGGCCGCTACAAGCCCCGTTCCACCATGTCCAGCAGCCGCTGGCCCAGCAACTGCATCATCTCGGCGGGGGTGCCGCGCAGGGGGCCATCGATGGAGAGCAGCGCCATGCCATGCACGGTGGACCAGGCCAGGTACTCGGCGCCCGGGCGGCGTTCCGGCGGCAGGGCGCCTGCGGTCACCAGGTCGTCGAGCGCGGCCGACAGATGCTCGAAGGGGTTCAGGCCCGTCAGGCCCCCCATGGCGGGGTCGGGGTCCTGCTCCACGCTGAACTGCCCGCCGAATGCGGTGCGGAACAGCCCCGTTTCGGCGTGCGCAAAGCGCATGTAGCCCGCACCCACGGCGCGTACCCTGGCGTGGGCCTGCTCGGTGGGCGTGCCTCCGGTGGGCACATCGGCCATCTCTGCCTCCATGGCTTGGGCCACGGCGGCGACCGCAGCCGCGCGCACGGCGGCCAGCAGGTCCTGCCGGTTGGCGAAATGGCGGTAGGCGGCGTTGGGCGCCACGCCCGCGCGGCGCGTGGCCTCGCGCAGCACCACGGCATCGGGCCCGCCCTGGCGGGCCAGCTCGATGCCGGCATCCAGCAGGGCGCGGCGCAGGTCGCCGTGGCGGTAGGTACTGCGCGGGGTGGGGGGGCTGTTGCTTGTGGTTACGGACATCGGGCCTTCAATGTGGACACTGTCCATTATCTCTGCTATTGTTTGTGAACGGTGTCCACAATTGTGTAGGCATCTTTCGTTGTTCTCATCCTGCAAGGAGATTGCCCCATGAAAGTCGAACCGTATCTGTTCTTCGAAGGCCGTTGCGAAGAGGCCCTGGAGTTCTACCGCAAGGCCCTCGGCGCCGAGGTCACCATGCTCATGCGCTACAAGGACAACCCCGACCAGATGGGTGGCGCTGGCTGTTCGGCCGATGGTGCCCCGGGTGCCGGACCGCAGCCCGAGATGGTGATGCATGCCTCGTTCAACATCGGCGATACCCAGCTCATGGCGTCCGACGGAATGGGCTCGGGAAAGCCCGCCTTCCAGGGCATTTCCCTGGCCCTGAATCCCGAGACGGAAACCGAGGCCAGGCGCCTGTTCGATGCACTGGCCGAGGGCGGCCAGGTGCAGATGCCGCTCGGAAAGACCTTTTTCTCCCCCGCCTTCGGCATGGGCGCCGACCGCTGTGGTGTCTCGTGGATGGTGGTGGTGCCGCAATGACGGAAGCCCAGTCCATGCGCCA
>NZ_JBKDTZ010000118.1:0-28386 GCF_046339755.1 Acidovorax sp.
GGACAGCCGCTCCAGTGCGGCCGGCTCCTTCACCGCACGGGCGGCGGCCACGGCCAGCTTGTCGGCGTACGCGGGCTGCAGGTTGGCCGGCGCCATCAGCCCGTACCACTGCGTCATCTCGAAGCCGGGGAAGCCCTGCTCGGCCACCGTGCCCACGTCGGGCAGCTGGGGCAGGCGCTTGGCCGAGCCGGTGGCGATGCAGCGCACCTTGCCCGACTTGATGAAAGGCAAAATGGCGGCGGCGCCCACGGCCGAGGCGTCGACCCGGCCCGAGAGCAGGTCGGTCAACATCGGGCCGGTGCCGCGGTAGGGCACGTGCAGCATGAACATCTCGGACGCCATCTTCAGGTACTCGAACGCCAGGTGCCCCGCGCTGCCATTGCCAGCCGAGCCGTAGCTCAGCTTGCCCGGCTTGGATTTGGCGTAGGCGATGAACTCGCGCAGGTTCTTGGCCGGCACGTCGGGGTGCACCACGTACAGGCTGGGCACCTTGGCCAGCAGGCTCACGGGCTTGAAGTCCTTGTTCGGGTCGTAGGGCAGCTTGTCGAAGATGTAAGGGTTCACGGCCAGCGTGCCGATGTGGCCCAGGATCAGGGTGTGCTGGTCTTCCGCACGCGCCACTTCGGACATGGCGATGTTGCCGGCGGCACCGGGCTTGTTGTCCACGAACACGCTCTGGCCCAGGGTCTTGGTCAGCTCGGCCGCGGTGGACCGTGCCACGATCTCCGAGCTGCCGCCGGGCGCGAAGGGCACCACGAAGCGGATGGACTTGGCGGGCCACGCGGCCTGCGCCCGGGCCATGCCGGGCAGCAGGCCCGCGAGGGCAGCGGCGCCCCCGGCGGACAGCAGTTGGCGGCGGCGCGCGTCAAGAGTGGGGGATGGGTCGTGGGGGTGGAAGAAGGGATGCATGGGTTTGTCTCCGTCAGAAGCGGCTCGAAAGAAAATAAAGGGGCCTGCGCCGATGGTCGCGCGGCCGTGCTTTCGGAATGCTGTCAGTCGGGGCCCATCCTGTGCCTTCGGGGGCGTGAAAGACTCGGGGTTTACCCGAGGCGTGCTCAGCGTGCCAGTGCGGCGGCGGCCGTGCCGCACAGCACGGCGCCTTCCAGCGTGGCGGGGTAGGGCCCGTCCACATAATCACCGCAGGCCGCCAGGCCGGGTGCCACCTGCATGCCGGGGCGTGCGAGGCCGGGCGTGCAGGCAAAGGTGGCGCGCTTTTCCACCACCGTCTGCAGGGCCTGCAGGCCGGGCAGTCCCAGTTGCTCGGCCGCCTGGCGCAGCACCTGCTCGGTGACCACCGCGCGCTCGCCGGTGCTGGCGCTCACCACGAAGGCCAGCACGCCGTGCAGGCCGTCGAGCTGCCCGCGGTCGAACACGAACTGCGCGGGCATCTCTGCCGTGTTGCGCAGTGCCAGCATGGGCTGGGCGAGGCGCGCGCCCGTGCCATGGGCATACATGGTGGTGATGGCTTCGAAGCGCAGCGCATCGGCCGCTGCGCACCACTGCTGGCGGCTGGCGTCGTGCTCCGCGGGCAAGCCCGTGGCGCTGGCGATGAGGCGGCTGGCCTCCCAGGGTGGGCAGGCCAGGGTGATGTGTTCGTAAGGGCCGGCGAAGTCCGTGCCCTGCACCTCCCAGCGCCCGTCGGCCTGCTGCGCGATACCCTGCACGCGCTGCCCGGCATGCACTGCCCCGCCATGCTGCGTGGCCAGCCAGCGGGCTGCCGCCTCGGGGAACAGGGCGCCCAGGTTCACCCGTGGCAGCAGCAGGTTCGAGCCGCCCCGTCCGCTGAACAGGCTGTCCTGCAGCACGCGCAGGAACACCTGGCCGCTGGCCTCGTGGGCGGGGGTGTTGAGGGCCGAGACGCACAGCGGGTCGATGAACTCGTCCACCAGCCGCTTTGGCAGGCCGGCGCACAGGTCCGCGACGGAGGTCGTGGGTGCACAGCGAAAGCCGCCCAGCTGCCAGCGGCTGGCCACGCGCAACAGGGCCAGCTTGTCGCCCCAGCCCCAGCCACGTGCGCGGGCAATGCCCAGCACGGCGTCGAACGGGGGCGGCAGGTCGGGCAGGGCCAGGCCAGAGCCGTCGGGGAACTGCAGGGTGAGCGGCAGGCGCAGCAGGGCAGTGCCTGCATCCACGCCCACCAGGCGCATCAGGCGCAGGCTCTCGGTATAGGCGCCGATGAGGATGTGCTGGCCGTTGTCCAGCTTGGCCGCCGTGCCGTCGGGCAGGGTGGCCTGCACGGCGCGCGCGCGGCCGCCCACGGTGCGTGCGGCCTCCAGCACGGTGACGGCGTGGCCTGTCTGGGCGTGTGCGATGGCCGCAGCCATGCCGGCCCAGCCGGCGCCGATGACCGCGACCTTCTTCATGTGGCCGCAGGCCGGGGCTTGGCGGGGGAGGCCGTAGGGCTTGCAGCGGCCGCCTTGCAGGCCGCCTGCACGTCGGCCGGCGCGGTGCGCAGCACGGCGGGGTCGGCGCAGCGATCGCGCAATTCATGCTGCGCCGCGCGGTGGCCGGCCGATGCGGCATGCGCGAGCAGGCGCAGCCCGGCCAGGCTCATCTCGGCGGTGGCCGATGGGGACAACGGGGAACTGGTTGGCGGCGATGGCTGCGCCGTGGCGCCCGCCTTGACGGGTACCGGCACGGGTGGGGCGGGTTGCGGCAGCGTTTTGGCGCCGTGCACCTGGGGCATGCGCTCGATCACGCTGAAGTCGCCGGTCTTGCCGGCCTGCGCCACCATGCGCTGGTACAGGCCCATCATGGCCGCCGTGTCGCTGCCTGTCAGGCTGGCGGCGGGCTTGGCCAGGTACATGGCCACTTCGGGCGGCAGCGCGGCGTTGACGGCGCTGAAACCGTGGGCCGCACCGCCTGCGGCGTCGGCGGTGGCCGTCTTGCCTGCAGTCCGGGCGGCATCATCGGCCAGCGCGGCGGCGCCCGCGGCCTTGCCGGCGGCAGTGGCCGCCTCGCCAGCGGCCCCAGCAGCGCCGGCTGCGCCTGCAGCCCCTGCCGCCTTGCCAGCCGTGCCACCGGCTGCCTTGCCAGCCCCGCTGGCGGCCTTGCCCAGCAGGCCCCAGAAAGCGTGCGCGGGCTGGGGCAGCGCGGCGGCGCCCAGAGCGAGCGCCAGCAAGGCGGCACCGGCCAGGTGCGGGAGGGACGCAGGGCGCACAGAACGGCTCATGGCGGGTTTCCCGTGGGGGCGGACTACATGCGCCCCAGCGCCTGCACCTTCCACGCCAGCCAGAACTTGCGCAGCGGGGTCAGGCGGATGCGCTGGTGCAGCACCTGGAAGTTGTCGCGCTCGATCTCGCGCAGCAGGGTGCGGTAGATGCTGGCCATCATCAGCCCGGGCTTCTGCGCGCGGCGGTCGGCGTCGGGCAGCAGGGCCAGGGCCTCGTCGTAGGTGCGGTGCGCGCGCTCGGCCTGGAACTTCATCAGCGCGGTGAAGCGGTCGGAGTACTGGCGCTTCAAGATCTCGTGCGCCTTCACGTCGAACTGCTGCAGCTCCGACACGGGCAGGTAGATGCGGCCCATCATCGCGTCCTCACCCACGTCGCGGAGGATGTTGGTCAGCTGGAAGGCCCGGCCCAGGGTGTGGGCGTACTGCGTGGTGCGCTCGTCGGTCTGGCCGAAGATGCGCGCCGTGACCTCGCCCACGATGCCCGCCACCAGGTGGCAGTACTGGGTGAGGCCTGCGAAATCCAGGTAGCGCGTCTGCTCCAGGTCCATCTGGCAGCCGTCGATCACGGCCTGCAAGTGGCGCTGCTCGATGCCGTAGTCGGCCGCCAGCGGCATCAGCGCCTGCATCACGGGGTGGCTGGGCTGGCCGGCGTAGGCCTTGGCCACCTCGGCCTGCCACCAGGCCAGCTTGGTGCGGGCCACGCCTGGGTCGCTCACCTCGTCGACCACGTCGTCCACTTCCCGGCAGAACGCATAGAAGGCCGTGATGGCCGCACGGCGCGGTGCCGGCAGAAACAGGAAGGCGTAGTAGAAGCTGCTTCCTGAGGCGACGGCTTTTTGTTGTACGTACTGCTGCGGTGTCATGGAGGCTGATTGTCCCATGTCCGGGCGACTGCCCGGTGGCGGGCGGGATTTGGGCGTGGGGGCAGTCAGCCGCCTGTCACAAAGGACGGGCCGCTATGCTTTTTGATGTGGCGCAGCACAAAAGAGCCAGCCAGCCTGTTTACAGCCTTCCAACGGCCCAGTCACACCAGTCCGACACGGCCGCGTCACCCGGCGTGGCCCGCTGGGCGAGGTCGGGCCAGCGGCGGTGGCAGGCATTGAGCACGCTTTGGAGCTGGAAGATCGCCTCGCGCCCCACCAGCGCCACCTCGGCCAGGCCCACGGCATCGCCCTGCAACTGGGCCATCAGGTCGGCCTGGTGCCGGGGGTGGGAGCCGGCTTCGACCAGGGCCTTTTGCAGCGCCATCAGCCGTGCATCGGTGAAGGCGAAGGCGCTGGCGGAGGGCATGGTCTTGAGAGCCGCCGGGGGCAGGGTGCTCTTGAGCTCGTCCCATTTCATGAAGGCGTCGGCCAGCAGCCCGGCCTGGCGCGGGGCGTCGTTGCCCAGCGGCATCAGGGCCGATTCGCGCGCCACCTCTTCCTGCAGCAGGGGCAGGATATGCACCACCAGGGCGGGGGGAAACTTGCGGTGGTTGAGCCGCAACACCAGCGACAGGCGCTGCGCGGGCATGTCCTCGTATTTCTCGAAAAAGGCAGCCACGACCTCGGCCAGCATCAGGATGCGGCCCATGGACGAGATGCCCGCGCCCGCGAGGCCGCGCGGGTAGCCGGTGCCGTCCATGCGCTCGTGGTGTTCCAGCACGGCGTCGGCCACCGCCTGGGGGTAGGCCTTGCTGTCGCGCACCATCAGCATGGAGGTGATGGGGTGGGCCACCAGGTGCTTGCGCTGCACACCCACCACCTTGAATTCGGGGTCGTTCCAGGCCGGGTCCATGTGCAGCACGCCCAGGTCGTGCAGCAGGGCCGCGGCGGCCAGTGCGCCCAGATCGCGTTCGGCGGTCTTGAGGCCCAGGAACACCGACACCATCATCATGCGCACGCTGTGCAGGTACAGGGCCGGGCGCTTCTCGCGCATCACGGTGAGCTTGCAGGCGACGGGCATGGGCAGAGCGACGGCGCGCAGCGGCGACAGCAACTGTGCCGCGGAACCGATGGCCTCACCCAGCAGGCTGCACAGCACGTCCTGGCCGGCCAGGTCCTGCCCGGTGGCCACCAGGGCTTCCACGTTCACCGGGTTCTCCACCGACAGGTGGCTGTCGATGGGCTCGCGCAGCTTGTGCTGCACCAGGCGGTCGTACAGGCGGCTGTCGATGCGCGCGCCCTTTTCCACCAGCTTGATGCCGTTGTCGGTGTAGATGGCGGCCCCGGCCACCACCGTGCGCTCGTCGGCCATGTCGGTCAGGGCGCGCAGGTAGTGGGGGCTGTCGGCCCCGTCCATGCCGGCCGCCATGAGAGGGTCTGTCGTCGTCATGCAATAGCTACAAATTATTACTATCGACTATAAAACGACTATGGTCCCTCGCCGACGTGAGTTTGGGCAGATGTCAGGAAGCAGGCAATGGCTTGACGGGGGTCAACGAGCGGCCTGCGGCACGCGGCTGACTTCTCATCCATCCCCAGCAGCGCTCGGCGCAGCTGCGGCCCGTCTTCCGCGCGTCAGAACGCGATCTGCTCGACCCCGATGTCGCTCGGCCGGCGCAGCGCTTCCTTCATGAAGATGCTCATGGGCAAGGTGCCCTGGTCCGAGCTGAACCATTTCTTGTACAGCGCCGTCATCTCGCCGCCCTGGATCATGCGGCGCGTGACGCGGTCCACCAGTTCCTTGAACTTGGGATCGTCGCGGCGCAGGCCGATGCTGTAGGGCTCCACCGAGAGGCGCTTTTCCAGGAAGGCATAGTCGTCCATGGACTTGCCCAGGCGCGTGAGCGGGATCCAGATGCCCGCGTCGTCGGCAAACGCGGCGTCGGCCTGGCCCTTGGCCAGCGCGTTGACGGCGTCCAGCGTGCTCTCGACCGGCACGTACTCGAACTTGCGGTTGAAGGTGCGTTCGTTGGCCTTGAGCAGATTCTCGTTGGTGGTCTTGCCCTGCACGGCGATCTTCTTGTTCTGCAGGTCGTCGAGCGCCTTGATGCCCGAGTTCTTGCGCACCAGGAAGGCCGAGGACGCCACGAAGATGTGGTGGCTGAAGGAAATCTCCTTTTGCCGTGCCGCGGTGTTGGCGGTGCCGCCGCATTCGAGGTCCACCACGTTGTCCTTCACGTCGGTGATGCGGTTCTTGCCATCGACCAGCAGGTACTTGAGCTTCAGGTCCGGGCGCTTCAGTTCTTTCTTGATCTCGTCGAAGATCTGCAGGCAGATGTCCACTGTGTAGCCCTGCACCTTGCCGCTCGTGGCGTCCTTGTACGAGAAGGGCAGCGACTTTTCGCGGTGGCCCAGGCGCAGCTCGCCCGAGCTGGCAATGCGCGCCAGCGTGTCTTCGGCCCAGGTGGGGGCGTTGGCCAGCAACAGTGCCGCCATCAGCGCCAGATGGCGCAGCATCGAAACAGATTTCATGGAAGGAAGAAAAGAAAGGGAACCGGGCGGATACCCGATGGAAAAGTGCCTGACGGCAGGTGCCCTGGAGCGTGCCTTGTGGGTGGGCCCAGAACCGTGCGCGGATTGTGAGGGGGCCGTGGCCGCTTTGCCACTTTCTTGCCGTTTTGGCGTCGGCATTCCGCCACAGCCACGGGTGCAGCCCCTGCTGAGGCATGGCGAGCGGATCATCGGCATCATTCCGGGGCCCGTCTCTTTTTGCCATCCGAACGCCTGCCCTGCGCAAGACGCCGTCTCCACCTGGTACTTCCGTACCTGCGCCTGCCGTCCTGGCGCGACCTGGCTTGGCGGCTGGGGGCGCGGCACGGTGCGTGCGGCGTACGAGGCGCTGATCGACGTGCAGTTGATCGTGGCCCTGGGCGCGGCCGGTACCTTCGTCGGGGCCATTTGGCGCCTGCAGCGCCGGCACCTGCCGCAGCGGCTGCGCCGCCGTGTGCGGTAGCGGTCGGCCCGCACGCGACCAGGTCGGCATCGGTGGCAGCATGGCGCAACGCCGGGCCATAGGGTGCCTGGCTCTCCGCCGCTGCACCATTCCGTGGTCCATGCCCTCTGGGCAAGGTGCCGCAGGCCGGGCGTTTTTTGGTGTGGCGGCACCAGCCGCATGCATCTGTGGGCGCACAACACTGGGAACGGCGGGCTGTCGCATGTAACATGCTCGGCTGCGCGCATTCTTTGACCGCCATGCCCACCCCCCACGCCAACCGACCCGATGCTGGGGAGGGCACCGCCAGTCTGCCGACGCCGCACCAAGACACTCAGGGTACGAGGGAGGCCGCCAATGCCATCACCGCAGAACAGGAACATCGTGCGCCAGCCCATGCAGGGCTGGACGGGCCGGGCTGTGCGCGGGCCGGCAGCGGCCTGCCTGTGCCCCCACTGAGCCCACAGGCGGACACCGTGGACCGGGCACTGTTTTCCCTTTCGCTCCCTGTCGCCGCACCGCGGCCGGCGGGTGCGCGCGCCGGGCTGGGGGGCGTGGCGGCCTCCGCGTCCATGCCGGCACCGGGGCCCGCGATGGCAGGCGCCATCGGCGACACCGAGGCCCGGGACGCGCTGGCGGCGCTGGAGTCGGCACCCGCGCCCGCGGCCCATGCCGCGCAGGAGTCGGCCCACGCCATCCTGTCCACCTGGCTGTCGCTGGAGGTGCTGGCGCCGCTGGCCTATACCGACCCGGCAACGCTGGTCGGTGGCGACCGTGCGTCCCTTGCCAAGGCCGATGGCGAACCCTTGCCATGGCAGCGCGGCGAGCAGTCCTACAAGCCGCCGTTCCGGCTGTTCTACCTGGTCGTTTTCGGCGAGGTCAGCATGGAAATGTGCATGAACGACCTGCTGTCCTCGTTCGGCAAGGACGAGGAGGCGCGCACCTACCAAAGGCACCGGGCACCGATCGCCATGGCCATCGTGGACCAGGACGGCCTGCCCGCCGGCCCCGAGGCCGTGTCCATCTCCAGCTTTGCATGGGGCGTGCCTGCGGTGCTGCGCGGCAAGGCCGGCAGCCTCGCGCGCTGGCCCGAGGCCGAAAGAATCCTGCGCGAGCAGCTGCACCGGCGCCTGGCCCGGGTGGACGGCGAGGGCCGCCCCCTGCCGCTGGAGTGGAAGGCGATCAACGATTGCCATGCCTGGCTGTGCAGCACACTGGGCCTGCGCCCCGACCATGTGCTGCCACCGAGCTTCGTGGCGCGGCTGTACCGCCACCCCAAGCTGGAGGGGGCGCCGGATTCGCCGCCCATCAATTCGTTCTACCTCGACGACCTGGCCAAGGCCTGCGCCATGGTGGATGCGGCCGGCGCGGTGCCCGAAATCCTGCAGCGCTACCTGTCGGTGCTGAAGCCGGCGCCCGCGCGCGATCTGCTCAGCGACACCGCGGCCATCGCGGAGCTGATCGCGCCCGCTCGCTTCCCGCCGGCGCGCTGGCCCAGCCGGGGCAGCCACCCGGTGGTGACGCTGCAGCAGGCGGCCGTGAATGCGGCGCGCGGCGAGTTCGCGGGCGACCGGCAGGGCATTCTGGCCGTGAACGGCCCGCCGGGCACGGGCAAGATGACCCTGTTGCGCGACCTGGTGGCCCACTGCGTGGAGAGCCGCGCGGCCCGGCTGGTCGAGTTCGACGACCCGAACAAGGCCTTCATCCCGACCGGCCAGCGCTTTCAGGTGGGCGACGGCGAGTTCCTGCACCTGCACGGGCTGGACCCGCGGCTCAAGGGCTTCGAGGTGCTGGTCGCATCGAGCAACAACAAGGCGGTCGAGAACGTCAGCCGCGAACTGCCCTCGGGCCGCAGCATCGACCCCGGCCCGCGCTACTTTGCCTCCATTGCCCAGGCCCTGATGTACGGCGAGGAGCGGAACTTCCCCTCCGACCCCGCCGACCAGCCCTGGGGGCTGATGGCTGCCGCCCTCGGCAACAGCCGCAACCGCCGGGATTTCCGCCAGCGCTTCTGGCTGCACGAGGACTTCGGCCTGTGCACCTACCTCAAGGCGGCGCGCGGGCTGGACGTATCGCGCGAGGAGCCGGCCGGCGAAGGCCAGCCGCCGCGGATGGTGGCGCCCCGCATCGTCGCGGCCGAGCGGCCGCTGAGCGGCGAGGCGGCCCTGCAGCAGTGGAAGCGGGTGCGCAAGTCATTCATCGACCTCAAGCGCTCGGTCGAAGCCATCCTGGCCCGGCTGGAAGAGGCGCGCACGCTGGAGCCGCGGCTGACCCGCCTGCGCGACGACATCGGCCAGCTGCACGGCAGGCACGCGGCCACTGCCCGGTCGCTGAGCGCGGCATCGTCCGCCTACGCCCTGGCGATCGATGGCTCCAGCAAGGCCCGCGCGGCCGTCGTGGCAGCCGAGCGCGAGCTGCAGGCCCTGCAGGCCACCCGCCCGGGCGTTTCGGCGCGGGTGTTCGTGTCGGAGACCTTCCGGCGCTGGATGTCCGAGGCGTCTGCGCGCGAGGGCGTGCACCGCGAGGCCGTGCGCGCCGAAGCGCAGGCCCAGGCTACGCTGGAAGCCGCGGCACAGCGGCAAAAGGGCTTTGCCGAGGAACTGGGCGCCATCAACGCCCAGCTCGAAACCGCGCAGCGCGAAGCCGAGAACCTGGGCGCCATGCTCAAGGAGGCCTACACGCGCATCGGTGACCGGTTCGTCGACGAATCCTTCTTCGACCGCGGCCACGAGGCCTGGAACCTGGCCATGCCCTGGCTCAACGACCAGATCCACAAGGAGCGCGAGAAGCTGTTCGTCGCCGCGCTCGAGGTACAAAAGGCCTTTGTCACCGTGGCCGCCCACAAGATGGAGCACAACCTGGGCGTGCTGATGGCGGCCCTGCAGTCGGGCACCTTCCACGACACGGCCCGCCGCCAGCTGCTGCCGGACCTGTGGTCCAGCCTGTTCCTGGTGGTGCCGGTGGTGTCCACCACCTTTGCCTCCGTGCACCGCATGCTGGGCGACCTGCCGCCGGCAGCGGTCGGATGGCTGCTGGTGGACGAGGCCGGGCAGGCCACGCCCCAGGCGGCCGTGGGTGCGCTGCTGCGCGCGCGGCGCGCCGTCATCGTGGGCGACACGCTGCAGATCCCGCCCGTGGTCACCATCCCCGACAACCTGGTGAGCCAGATCTCGCTGCAGCACCGTGTGGACCGGGCGCTCTGGTGCGCCCCGCAGGCCTCGGTGCAGACCCTGGCCGACAGCGCCAGCGCCGTCAAGGCCCGCTTCAGCACGCCCGACGGCGAACGCGTGGTGGGCCTGCCGCTGCTGGTGCGCCGCCGCTTCCAGGAGCCGATGTTCGGCGTGTCCAACGCCATCGCCTACGACAACCGCATGGTGCCGGCCATGGGGCCGGACAGCGTGGGCGACGTCGCCGACGTGCTGGGCCCGTCGGCCTGGTTCGACCCCGACACCAGCTCCACAGCCAGCGCGCCCAAGTGGAGCGCCGAAGAAGGCCAGGTGGTCATGCGCATGCTGCGCAAGCTGGCCCGCGCCGGCGTGCAGAACCCGGACATCTACGTGATCTGCCCGTTCCGCGTGGTGGCGCAGGAAATGCGCCTGCTGCTGCGCGCCGAGCCCCAGCTGTTCGAGCTTTTCGGGGTCGATGCGCGCAAATGGCTCGACGAACGCGTGGGCACCATCCACACCTTCCAGGGCAAGGAGGCCGAGGTCGTGATCGCCGTGCTGGGCGCGCCCATGGCCGGCGAGAAGGGTGCCCGGCAGTGGGCCGGCGGTGTGCCCAACATCCTCAACGTCATGGCCTCGCGCGCCAAGTCGCGGCTGTACGTGGTGGGCTCGCGCACGGCCTGGGGCAGCGTGGGCCATTTTGCGGAGCTGGCCCGGCAGGTGCCCAAGCGGACGTTCACGTAAGTAGTAGAGCGGCTGGTCCGCAGCGGGACCGACTGCTTACTTTTCCTTGGCCGCTTCCTTGAGCGCCACCTGCACGGTGTGCAGCATCTCGTCCAGTGGCTGGGGCTCCTCGCCCTCGTACGACACCACCGCGCCGAAGTCCTGGGCCAGTGCGCAGCTGACCATCATCACGCAGGCCAGGTCCTTCATGCGGCCACCCCAGGTCATGGTGATGCAGTAGTCGCGGCCACCGGCCATGGCGGCAAAGCCCTCGTCGTCACCCACCACATCCTGCGCTTCGCTGTAGTGGATCTCGAACCCCGGGCCTTCTGCACCGTTGAGCGTGAAGGGCAGAAAGCCCGAGTCGTCGAAGGGCGTGAAGTCCGGGTTCAGTTGCAGGTCGAAGCCGAGCCGGTCCAGCGAGGCCTGCAGCGTGGCGCGGTCGGGAATGGACTGGCGTTGGATGAAGGCGAACTGGCTGTTGGACATGGGGCTCCTTGGGATGATGGAACGGGAGAATCACACTGCGCAGTGGTGTTGCCATCTTATGACGGCCGAAGACGTGTCGGCCGCCTGTCCTCGGCGGAAACTGCCGCTACCCCTGCGCCCATGAGCGCCACCCGCGTCTTCCCGCACATCAATGCCCCGTGCCCGCGCGTCTATGCCGCGCATGTCGCGGCGGGTTGAGCGCGCGGGCTCGCCGAGCAGCGGCCTATGCGGGCATGCGCGTGTAGCAGGCCCTGCGCTGCAGCATCTCGTCGGTCTGGCGTGTGGCGGTTTCCAGGTCGTAGGAGGTGTGCGGCGGTGGTGGCGGTGGCGCAGGGAAGATGGCCACCACGACAGCGTAGAACACGGGGCACATGACATCTCCCTGGAGCGCCCAGCGGCCATAGGGCTTGGTGTCGGCCGAATCCTGCGTCCAGTGCGCCCAGAAGACGGCAAGGGAGCCGGTGGAGGCTGTGCTCCGCACCACGAGAGGAGTGGCCGTCTCCGGCGGGAGGAGCTGTACCGTGCCGTTGCCCGTGCAGTCGCCGTTGGCATGGTTCACCGTACCATAGGATTGGGTGAACCGCGTGGCGTCCTGGCGCACCAGGCGCAAGAGGCCGCGTTGGCTCAGCTGGCTGCTGATCACCGTGCAGCCCTGGGACTGCCAGTCGCCCGCGAGCAGGGCCACGTCCTGCAGGGGTGGGTCGTCACTGCCGCCGCCGCAGCCGGCCAGTGCGGCGGTGACGGCGATCAGCGAGAGGCAGGTTGCAAAGGCGGTGGGTGAAGTGGCAGGCAGCAGTGTGGTCATGGCAAAAAGCCCGATTCTGTGGGCCTGCCCGGTCCATGAGAACCCTACCGGAGTAGGGGGCGGCCACCGGGCTTCAGCACTCGACGACGTTCACCGCCAGACCGCCGCGCGAGGTTTCCTTGTACTTGACCTTCATGTCTGCGCCGGTCTGCATCATGGTCTTGATCACCTTGTCGAGCGAGACCACGTGCTGGCCGTCGCCGCGCAGGGCCATGCGCGCGGCGTTGATGGCCTTGATGGCACCCATGGCGTTGCGCTCGATGCAGGGGATCTGCACCAGGCCGCCCACGGGGTCGCAGGTCATGCCGAGGTTGTGCTCCATGCCGATCTCGGCGGCGTTCTCGATCTGCTCGGGGCTGCCGCCCATCACGGCGGCCAGGGCGCCTGCGGCCATGGAGCAGGCCACGCCCACCTCGCCCTGGCAGCCCACCTCGGCGCCCGACAGCGAGGCGTTCTTCTTGTAGATGATGCCGATGGCGCCGGCGGTGAGCAAAAAGGTGGCGATGCCTTCCTCATCGGCGCCGGGCAGGAAGTTCACGTAGTACTGCAGCACGGCCGGGATCACGCCGGCCGCGCCGTTGGTGGGTGCGGTCACCACGCGGCCACCGGCGGCGTTCTCCTCGTTGACGGCCATGGCGTACAGGTTCACCCAGTCCATCATCGACAAGGGGTCGTGCCGGGCGGCCTCGGACTGGGTGTTCAGGCTTTTGTGCAGCTCGGCCGCGCGGCGGCGCACGTGCATGGGGCCGGGCAGGGTGCCTGTGGCCGCGCAGCCGCGCTGCACGGCACCGGCCATGGTGTGCCAGATGGCCAGCAACTGGCGGCGCAGCTCGGCGGCGCTGCGCCAGTGCAGTTCGTTGGCCACCATGATCTGGCTCACCGCCATGCCCGTGGCCTGGCACTGGGCCAGCAGGTCGGCCCCGGTGCTGAAGGGGTAGGGCAGGCCGTTGCCATGCCCGGCGGCGCCGGGCCCCGATGCCGCAGCCGAGTTCAGCACGCGCTCGCCGGCCGCATCGGTCACGAAGCCGCCGCCCACCGAGTAGTACTCGCGCTCGGCAATCTTCACGCCGTTGGCATCCAGCGCATGGAAGGCCATGCCGTTGGGATGCAGCGGCAGGCTGCGGCGGCGGAACAGCAGGTGCTCTTTTTCCACGAAGGGCACGCTGTGCTCGCCCAGCAGGGCCAGGCTGCGGCTGGCGCGGATGTGGGCGATGGTGGGCGCTATCTGGTCGGGGTCGATGTGCTCGGGCTCGTGCCCGGCCAGGCCCAGCAGCACCGCAGTGTCGGTGCCATGGCCCACGCCCGTGGCCGAGAGCGAACCGAACAGCTCCACCACCACGCTGTGCACCGCCGCCAGGCCCACCGTGGCCTGCAGGTGGCAGGCGAACTGCCGCGCTGCGATCATGGGCCCCACGGTGTGTGAGCTGGAAGGGCCGATGCCGATCTTGAAGAGGTCGAAAACGCTGACGGACATGGAAGGGGGCTCGCGGTGGGGGTGGCCGGTGAATTCGATGGATCCGCAGACAACAGCGATGGCGCGGTTGCACCATCGCTGACTTGCGTCCTTTCGCACCCGCAGCGCTCTTGGCACTGGGGTGGATGCGAGGCTAACCGCCCGGCATGGCGGCGGCACAAGCGTTATCCCTGAGCGGGACGCCGGCACCGGTGTCCATTTGCTATCGCTTCAATAGCGTCTGAATGATTTTCCGTGCCGCTCTGCGGCCGCCATGGCAGCGCTCAAAGTGGTGTCGCTGGGCGTGCTTGCCGCCCATGAAGGTTTCTGACCCGGCGCCGGCGTCCGCCCGGTGCGCCACCACCAGTGCCATCTCCACCTGGGGTGTCGCAGCCGCCGGGCCGGCCGCACAGGGCTGCGGCCTTGCGAGCGAGTGCGCATGCACGGCCGGTGGCGCCACCTGCTGGCGCACGAGGCCGCCGGCCATCCAGCCGCACAGCATGCGCCTGGCCTCCGCCGTGTGGGCGGGGTCGCGCACGAACAGCTCGCACGAGGTGTTGCGGTGCTGGTGGCTGCCGGCTTCGCGCAGCAGGCGGTCGGCAGCGGCCAGCACCTGGGCCATGCCCTGCTCCACGTCCGCAGAGGGTGAGGGCGCCCCGGTGGCCGCGGCGTTCAGGCAGGCGATGCGCAGGCACAGCGACGTGGCCGCGTGCCGCACGCCCACGCGCAAGCGGGCCGCCACGCGCGGCGGCGCTGCGGCCGGGCCGGCGGCGGGCGTGGCGGTGCTGCAATCGGTGGCCCTGGTCCTGGGACTCCTGCGCGGGTGCGTTGTTCCGTCAGGTCAATCGAGGTGGCCCAGCCGGCGGGCACTGGCCGCCACAGCCACCAGCAAGGCCACCAGCACCAGCATGGCCACTAACAGGCTGGTGCCGTGGGCCACGAAGCCGATCAGCGCCGGCCCCATGAGCACGCCGGCGTAGCCCATGGTGGCGATGGCAGGGACGGCCAGGCTCTCGGGCATGGCGTGCTGCCGGCCGGCCAGGGAGAACAGCACCGGCACGATGTTCGAGCAGCCCAGGCCCACCAGCGCAAAGCCGGGCAGGGCCAGCGGCCAGGTGGGAGTCAGCGTGGCCAGCGCCAGGCCGGCGGCGGCCAGCAGGGCGCCCGCGAGCACCGCGCGCTGCGGGCCGATGCGTTGCACCCAGCGGTCGCCCGTGAGGCGGCCCACGGTCATGGCCGTGGCGAAGGCGGCATAGCCCAGGCCCGCGCGCTCGGCGGGCAGGCCTTGCACCTGGGTGAGGAACACGGCGCTCCAGTCCAGCATGGCGCCTTCGGTCAGGAAGAGGATGAAGCACAGGGTGCCGATGAATATCACCACGCCTGTGGGGCGAACAAACGCAGGGCCGTTCTGTGCACCGCCCTGGGCCAGGAAATGCGGCCCGGCCAGCACCAGCAGGGCCAGCACCACGGCGGCCACGGCGCTGGTGGCCTGCCACAGCGAGGCGTTCAGTACGCTCAGCAGCGCGATCATGCTGCCGGCCCCCGCGACGCCACCCAGGCTGAACAGGCCGTGAAATCCCGACATCATGGGCCGGCCGTGGGCCCGCTCCACCAAAACCGCCTGGATGTTGCCCGCGCAGCCCAGGCCGCCGATGCCTGCGCCGAAGAGGAACAGCGCCACCCCCAGCCACGGCACCGAAGGTGCCAGCGCCAGCAGCGGCAAGGCCACGCACACCAGCAGGGCCGAGGCCGCCAGCACACGGCGGCAGCCCCAGCGCGCGCTGAAGGCACCGGCCAACGGCATGGAGACGATGGAGCCCGCGCCCATGCACAGCAGAAGCATGCCCAGCGTGGCCTCGTCGATGGCCAGGCGTGCCTTGGTGAATGGCACCAGCGGAGCCCAGGCGGCCATGGCAAAGCCGCTGATGAAGAAGGCCACGCGTGTGCCATGCGCCGCGGCGCGGCTGGTGGCCGTGGCGGGCATTGCCGGTCGTGCGGGGGCGGCGGCAGAGGTCGGGGTGGCGCTGGAGGCAGTCATGGAGGTCCGGGAGGGGGTCAGTGTGGCGCCGCCCGATGGCAGCGTCATGGCAGGATGGACATGTCCTCGGCAGGTGGGAGGGCTTAGCTCACGGGATGGTCTGGCAGGGTGCGGCCCAGGCATCTCGCGGGCCCGGCACACAATGAGCAAATCTAACCAGTTGTGTCCTTGCATGGGCCCGATGCTAAGCAGCGGCGGTGCAGACGACTATGGATAATAATTTGCACACCCATGAAATCAGCTCATGCCAAAAATGGTCCCGCCATTCCGGGTGCGCCGCGCCGCCTGCCGCCGCTGAACATGCTGCGCGCCTTCGAGGCGGCGGGCCGACTGCTCAGCGTGACACAGGCCGCGCACGAACTCAACGTCACGCAAAGCGCCGTCAGCCACCAGATCAAGGCGCTGGAGGAGTGGCTGGGCGTGGACCTGGTGCAGCGCCAGGGGCGCGGCCTTGCGCTCACGCCGCCGGGGGCGGCCTACCTGCCGGGGCTGACCAGCGCCCTGGACCTGATGGCCCGGTCCACCGCCGGCATAAAGCGGCCCACACGGCGCAACACGCTGGCGGTGAACGCCACCTCCACCTTCGCCACGCAGTGGCTGATTCCGCGCCTGGCGGCCTTCTGCGCGCAGATGCCGGGGCTGGACGTGCAGCTCGTCACCACCGTGGGCCACCTCGACTTCGAGCCGGCGGACTATGACGTCTCGATCCGCTGCTTTGCCGATGGCGAGCTGGCGGCGCTGCAGCAGCGCACGCCCTGGCGCAACATCAGTGCGGGTGCGTTTCTTCCCGATGTGTTGACCCCTGTGTGCAGCCCCGCGCTGCTGGTGGGGGCCAAGGCCGTCCAGGCGCCGCAGGACCTGGCACGGCACACGCTGCTGCACAGCCGCTCGACCCCGCTGGTCTGGCAGCAGTGGCTGCGGGAGGCGGGAACGCAGGGCATCCAGCCCGCCGGCGACCTGGTGTTCGACCATGCCCACCTGAGCGTGCAGGCCGCCATCCAGGGCCTGGGCGTGGCGCTGGGCAACCCGCGCTTTCTGGGCGAGGCGCTGGCCAGCGGGCTGCTGGCCATGCCCTTTCCGCAACTGCTTTCAGGCGACAAGCAGTACTACTGGATGCTGTCGCCGCGCGCTGCGCAGGACGCGGTCTCGCTCGCGTTCTGCGCGCGGCTAGGCGATGCGTAGTGCCAGCCGGCGTTGCACGAAGTACGCCGCCGCCGTGAGCAGCATCCATGTGATCAGCACATCCCAGAACGCCATCACCAGCCAAACCGGTGCCATGAGCGGGCCCGCGAGCGGAATGACGTAGAGCGCCAGCCGGTGCGTCCAGAAGCCCGGGGCCGACATGCAGGGCGATGAGAAGGGATCGAAGGTACCCGGCGAACAGCCCAGTGCGCCCAGCACCTCCCGGGCCACCTGGGTGCCCAGGATGGGCATGCCTAGGGCGATGCAAAAGCCAATGAGCCCGAGCAGCAGTGCCCAGAAGAGGGTGCGCGCTGCCCAGCGGGCCAGGCCGGCACCGGCCACGCCGGGGGCGGCGGCCTGGCTGCGGCTCGGTACCGCCACCGGCGCCGTGGCGGCGTTGCGCGCGGCCCGGCGCAGGCCCACGAGGGCCAGCACCCACAGTGCGATCAGCGCCCAGAAGTTGTGCAGCAGCACAAAGGGGTAGTCGGTCACGCCCCCGGCCGTGAGGAACGGGGTGAGGCGCATGCCCAGCGCATTGGACAGCCAGGCGCAATTGCGCAGCGCGGGGTTGGCATGCGGCTGGCAGTGCAGCAACTCCAGCAGGCGCTCGGCCACCACGCCGCCCACGATGGCAAAGCCCAGGCAAAAGAGGATCAGCCCCCATTGGAGTGCCTTGAAGAGGTGCCGGTACGACACAGTGTGCTTCCTCCCCTTCATGCCAGTGCTTGGCGCGGCGGCTACATCACCAGCGCCCGCCCCAGCATCACGCACCAGTCCCAGGGGTTGAGCTTGGGGCGGGTGTGCAGGCTGGCGCCCTTCAGGGCCTGCACCTTGTCCAGGATGCGCAGGCCGCCCTGCACTACCAGGCGCAGCTCCCAGCCGGCGCGGCCGGGCAGGCGGTGCACCAGCGGGGCGCCGCGCAGCATGCTGGCACGGGCCCAGGCCGCCAGCTCCAGGATGAGGCGGGCGTTTTCCGGCGTGCTGCGCAGTTCCAGCAGCTCGGTCTGGCAGGCGCCATGCGCGGCGCAGTCCTCGCGCGGCAGGTAGTGGCGCCCGCGCGGGATGTCCAGGCTCAGGTCCTGCCAGAAATTGGCCAGCTGCAGAGCGGTGCAGATGTCGTCGCTCTGCGCCAGGGCCTGGTCGCCGTTCACGCCGTACAGGTGCAGCAGCAGCCGGCCCACGGGGTTGGCCGAGCGGCGGCAGTAGTCCAGCAGCTCGGTGCGGTCGGCATAGCCCTCGGCATCGCGGGTCTTCTCCACGTCCTGGGCGAAGGCGCTCAGCAGGTCGGCCAGCAGCGGCACGGGCAGGCGGTGGCTCACCAGCACGGCCTGCAGCGGCAGGAACACGTCGGCCCAGCGGGGCGAGGGGGGGCGGCCTTCGGCAATGGCGGTGAGGTCGGCGTCGAACGCGGCCAGGTCGGCCAGGCGCTGTGCGGGCGGCGCATCGCCCTCGTCGGCGATGTCGTCGGCCGTGCGCGCAAAGGCGTAGATGGCGGCGATCACCGGGCGCAGGTGCGGCGGGCACAGCAGCGAGGCAACCGGGAAATTCTCGTAGTGCGTGACCGGTGGGGCCACGGCGGGCGCGCCCTGCAGGGCGGGGGAGACCGGTGTCGCGGCGCTGGCGGGCGGGGTGGGCGGGTTAGGGTTCACGGCGGTGATTGTCGCTTGACAAGGCGGGGGCGTTTCCCATAGATTACTAACCAGTCAGTCAGTAACTTGTTGGTGCCAGTGTTTACCCTGACGCAGCTTGCAGGCTGCGGGGCGTGCGCTGGCTGTTTTCCGTGTCGGCTTTTTCATTCACCGGATTTTCCATGCGCACACCCTCCGCCTCGCGGCCCATCCACCGGCCCTCCAGATTCTTGTTGCTGGCGGCCTCGGCCCTGGTGCTGGCCGCCTGCTCCCAGCCGGCCCCGCCCGAGGAGCCGGTGCGCTCCGTCAAGCTGATGACGGTGGGCGTGGGGGCCCTGCAGTCGCAGGTGGAGTATGCGGGCGAGGTGCGTGCCCGCGTGGAATCGCGCCTGGGCTTTCGCGTGGCGGGCAAGATCGTGCAGCGCCAGGCTGAATTGGGCCAGCGCGTGAAGGCCGGTGACGTGCTGGCCCAGCTCGATCCGCGCGACTACCAGCTGGCCGCCGACTCGGCCCGCGCGCAACTGGCCTCGGCCACCACGCAGCGCGACCTGGCTGCGGCGGACTACAAGCGCTACCAGACGCTCAAGGACCAGAACTTCATCAGCGGCGCCGAGCTGGAGCGCCGCGACGCGACGCTGAAGGCCGCGCAGGCCACGCTGGACCAGGCGCGCGCCCAGCTGTCGTCGCAGGGCAACCAGGCCACCTACACGCGCCTGGTGGCCGATGTGTCGGGCGTGGTCACGGGCATCGAAGCCGAGCCGGGCCAGGTCGTTGCGGCCGGCACGCCGGTGGTGCGCATTGCGCAGGACGGCCCGCGCGACGTGGTGTTTGCCGTGCCCGAGGACAAGGTGGCGCAGATCGCCGTGGGTTCCGACGTGGCCGTGCGCGGCTGGTCGGGCGGCCCCGAGATGGCCGGCAAGGTGCGCGAGGTGGCGGCCAGTGCCGATGCGGCCACGCGCACCTTCCAGGTCAAGGTGGCCATCGAGGGCAAGGACGTGCCGGCGCTGGGCGCCACGGTGTATGCCCAGCCCAAGGTGCTGGGCCATGCAGGTGTGGTGGCCATCAAGCTGCCCACCAGCGCGCTGCGCCAGGAAGGCCAGGCCACGGCGGTGTGGGTGTACGACGCGGCCAGCAGCACGGTGAAATCGCAGGTGGTGCAGATCGCCACGGCCGACGGCAACGAGGCCGTGGTGGCCGGCGGCCTGACCCCGGGCATGCAGGTGGTGTCCACCGGCGTGCATGTGCTCTCGCCCGGGCAGAAGGTCACGGTGTACCAGCCCAAGAACAGCGTGGCCCCGGCAGCCAAGGCGCAGACGGCGGCTGGCAATGTGGCGCTGCCGGTGGCACCAGCGGCCTCGCCCGTGGCTGCGGCCCCCGCTTCCAAGTAAGGGCCCGCCATGAGCCAGATGCAACCGAAAGAGGGGTTCAACCTCTCCAAGTGGGCGCTCGACCACCCCGCGCTCACGCGCTACCTGATGGTGGTGCTGATGCTGCTGGGCTTTGCGGCCTATTTCCAGCTGGGGCAGGACGAAGACCCGCCTTTCACCTTCCGCGCCATGGTGGTGCGCACCTACTGGCCCGGCGCCACGGCGCAGCAGGTGGCCGAGCAGGTCACCGACAAGCTCGAGCGCACGCTGCAGGAGGTGCCCTACGCCGACAAGATCCGCAGCTACTCCAAGCCCGGCGAGTCGCAGATCATCTTCCAGATCAAGGACTCGTCCAAGGCCAGCGAGGTGGCCAACGTCTGGTACACCGTGCGCAAGAAGATCGGCGACATGCGCTACACACTGCCCGCGGGCATCCAGGGGCCGTTCTTCAACGACGACTTCGGCGACGTGTACGGTGTGATCTACGCGCTCGAGTCCGAAGGCTTCAGCTACGCCGAACTCAAGACCTTTGCCGACGACGCGCGCCAGCAGCTGCTGCGCGTGCCCGATGTGGCCAAGGTCGAGCTGTTCGGGGTGCAGGACGAAAAGCTGTTCATCGAAATCTCGCAAAAGCGCCTGTCCCAGCTGGGCCTGGACATGAATCAGGTGCTGGCCCAGCTGGGCCAGCAGAACGCCGTGGAAGGCGCGGGCGCCGTGCAGACGCCGCTGGACCAGGTGCAGGTGCGCGTGGCCGGCCAGTTCAATGCGGTGGAAGACCTCGCGGCCATGCCGATCCGCGGCCCCTCGGGCGCGCAGCTGCGCCTGGGCGACATCGCCGAGATCAAGCGCGGCTATGTGGACCCGGTCGCCGTGAAGGTACGCCACCAGGGCAAGGAAGTGATCGCCCTGGGCGTTTCCATGACCAAGGGCGGCGACATCATCGCCCTGGGCAAGGCGCTGCATGCCGCCACCGACCGCATCGGCACCTTGCTGCCTGCGGGCGTGAAGCTGGTGAATGTGCAGGACCAGCCCAAGGCCGTGTCCACCTCGGTCAACGAGTTCGTGAAGGTGCTGATCGAGGCCGTGGTCATCGTGCTGGCGGTGAGCTTCATCGCCCTGGGCTTTCACAAGCGGCCCGGCAAGAACCCGCTGTGGAAGCGCTGGTACATCGACCCGCGCCCCGGCCTGGTGGTAGGCATCACCATTCCGATGGTGCTGGCCGTGACCTTCCTGGGCATGTGGTACTGGAACATCGGGCTGCACAAGATCTCGCTGGGCTCACTGATCATCGCCCTGGGCTTGCTGGTGGACGACGCCATCATCGCCGTGGAGATGATGGTGCTCAAGCTCGAGGAGGGCTATGACAAGGTGCGCGCCGCCACCTTCGCCTACGAGCTCACGGCCATGCCCATGCTCACGGGCACGCTGATCACGGCGGTGGGCTTTCTTCCCATCGGCATCGCCAAGTCGACCACGGGCGAGTACACCTTCGCCATCTTTGCGGTGACGGTGATCGCGCTGGTGCTCAGCTGGATCGTCTCGGTCTACTTCGTGCCCTACCTGGGGACCCTGCTGCTCAAGGTGCCGGCCCACGTGGCCCATGCCCAGGAGCACCATGGCGTGGAGGCCGGCGGGCACGAGGTGTTCGACAGCCCGTTCTACAACGCCTTCCGCCACCTGGTGACCTGGTGCGTGCGCCACCGCTGGATCACCATCGCATTGACCGTGGGCACGTTCGCCCTGGGCATCTTCGGCATGGGCAAGGTGCAGCAGCAGTTCTTCCCCGATTCGAGCCGCCCCGAGATCATCGTGGACGTGTGGTTCCCCGAGGGCACCTCCTTCGTGGGCAACGAAGAGGTGACCAAGCGCGTGGAAGCGCGCCTGCTGGCCGAGCCGGGCGTGACCACCGTGAGCACCTGGGTGGGTTCGGGCGTGCCGCGCTTTTACCTGCCGCTGGACCAGGTGTTCCCGCAGAGCAACGTGTCGCAGTTCATCGTGGTGCCGCAGGACCTGAAGCTGCGCGAGAGCCTGCGCATCAAGCTGCCCACCATCCTGGCGCAGGAGTTTCCCGAAGTGCGCGGCCGCGTCAAGCTGCTGCCCAACGGGCCGCCCGTGCCCTACCCGGTGCAGTTCCGCGTGGTCGGCCCTGATCCGCTGGCGCTGCGCGCCCATGCCGACGAGGTCAAGGCCGCGCTGCGCGAGAACGCGCAGATGCGCGGCGTGAACGACAACTGGAACGAGTCGGTCAAGGTGCTGCGCCTGGAAGTGGACCAGGCCAAGGCGCGCGCCCTGGGCGTGACCAGCCAGTCCATCGCCCAGGCGAGCAAGACCATCCTGTCGGGCACCACCGTGGGCCAGTTCCGCGAGGGCGACAAGCTCATCGACATCATGCTGCGCCAGCCGCTGGATGAGCGCAACGCCATCACCGACATCGCCAACGCCTACCTGCCCACGGCATCGGGCAAGTCGATCCCGCTCACGCAGATCGCCAAGCCCGTGTTCACCTGGGAGCCGGGCGTGATGTGGCGCGAGAACCGCGACTACGCCATCACCGTGCAGGGCGACGTGACCGAAGGCCTGCAGGGCGCCACCGTCACCGCGCAACTGCTGCCGGGCCTGCGCGCCATAGAGGCCAAGTGGCGCGAAGCCGGCCAGGGTGCCTACCGCATCGAGGTGGCAGGCGCCGTGGAGGAAAGCTCCAAGGGCTCGGCTTCCATCGCGGCCGGCATCCCGATCATGCTGTTCATCACCTTCACGCTGCTCATGCTGCAACTGCACAGCTTCAGCCGCGCGATGCTGGTCTTCCTGACCGGGCCGCTGGGCCTGGCCGGCGTGGCGGGCGCGCTGATTCTGCTCAACCGCCCCTTCGGCTTCGTGGCGCTGCTCGGCGTGATTGCGCTGATGGGCATGATCCAGCGCAACTCGGTGATCCTGATCGACCAGATCGAGCAGGACCGCGCCAAGGGCATCCCGGCCTGGGACGCCATTGTGGAATCGGCCGTGCGCCGGCTGCGCCCCATCGTGCTGACGGCGGCTGCTGCCGTGCTGGCCATGATCCCGCTGTCGCGCAGCGTGTTCTGGGGGCCGATGGCCGTGGCCATCATGGGCGGCCTGATCGTGGCCACGGTGCTCACGCTGCTGGCCCTGCCGGCGATGTATGCGGCCTGGTTCCGGGTGAAGCGGCCCGAGGACGAGCGCCTGACCACAGCCTGAAGCCAAGACCCCGGCAATCCCCCTGCCCATGGCAGGGGGGATGCCTGGGCAGGGTAGATACCAGCACGCCATGGGCCTGCGGAAATTGGAGCACCCTGCTTTACAGGTTAAAATCAAAGGTTGACCGATTTCACACAGGCGGCGGGCATCCCTGCCGCCTGTCTGTTTGTTGTTGAACCGCGCGGGTGGCGAAATTGGTAGACGCACCAGGTTTAGGTCCTGACGCCAGCAATGGTGTGGGGGTTCGAGTCCCCCCCCGCGCACCAAAACCATGTGAAACCTTGCGGAATACTGCGCTGCAGCGAGCACGATCACATTCTTAGAGTCTTAGAGGAATAGCCATGTCCGTTACTGTTGAAACCCTTGAGAAGCTCGAGCGCAAGATCACGCTGAGCGTGCCCCTGACCGTGATCCAGACCGAAGTCGACACGCGTCTGAAGCGCCTGGCGCGCACCGTGAAGATGGACGGCTTCCGTCCCGGCAAGGTGCCCATGAACGTGGTCGCCCAGCGCTACGGCTATTCCGTGCAGTACGAAGTGCTCAACGACAAGGTGGGTGAAGCCTTTGCCGTGGCCGCCAACGAAGCCAAGCTGCGCGTGGCCGGCCAGCCCCGCATCACCGAGAAGGAAGGCGCTCCCGAAGGCCAGGTGACCTTCGACGCCATCTTCGAAGTGTTCCCCGAAGTCAAGATCGGCGACCTGTCGGACGCCGAAGTCGAGAAGCTGTCGGCCGAGGTGACCGATTCGGCCATCGACAAGACCATCGACATCCTGCGCAAGCAGCGCCGCACCTTCGCCCAGCGCGCCCAGGGCGCCGCTGCCGAAGACGGTGACCGCGTGTCCGTGGACTTCGAAGGCAAGATCGACGGCGAACCCTTCGACGGCGGCAAGGCCGAGGACTTCCAGTTCCTGGTCGGCGAAGGCCAGATGCTCAAGGAATTCGAAGAAGCCGTGCGCGGCATGAAGACCGGCGAAAGCAAGACCTTCCCGCTGGCCTTCCCTGCCGATTACCACGGCAAGGACGTGGCCGGCAAGACGGCCGACTTCCTGGTCACGGTCAAGAAGATCGAAGCCGCCAACCTGCCCGAAGTGAACGACGCCCTGGCCAAGTCGCTGGGCATTGCCGACGGCTCGGTGGAAGGCCTGCGCGCCGACATCAAGAAGAACCTGGAGCGCGAAGTCAAGTTCCGCCTGCTGGCCCGCAACAAGCAAGCCGTGATGGACGCCCTGGTCGCCAAGGCCGAGCTGGACCTGCCCAACGCCAGCGTGCAGGCCGAAATCGCCCGCCTGCTGGAAGGCGCCCGTGCCGACCTCAAGCAGCGCGGCCTGAAGGACGCCGACAAGGCCGAGATCCCTGACGACGTGTTCCGTCCGCAAGCCGAGCGCCGCGTGCGCCTGGGCCTGGTGGTGGCCGAGCTGGTGCGTGCCAACGAACTGCAGGCCAAGCCCGAGCAGCTCAAGGCCCACATCGACGAGCTGGCCGCCAGCTACGAGAAGCCCGAAGACGTAGTGCGCTGGTACTTCGGCGACCGCCAACGCCTGGCCGAAGTGGAAGCCGTTGTCATCGAGAACAACGTGACCGACTACGTGCTGGGCAAGGCCAAGGTGGTCGACAAGGCCGTGTCCTTCGACGAACTCATGGGCCAACAATAAGATTCGTGCGTGAACCGTCCCCTGCGGGTGGTTCGGCATCGGTCTGATACAGGGGCTTGTGCTTTGACGCACAAGCCCCAATTCATTTCTGGGTACAGTACGCCCCTGACTGGAGAAAAAATGAGTTCACTGGATACACAAGCCCTGGGCATGGTCCCCATGGTCATCGAGCAGTCCGGACGCGGTGAGCGCTCCTCCGACATCTATTCGCGCCTGCTCAAGGAGCGCATCATCTTCCTGGTGGGCGAGGTCAACGACCAGACCGCCAACCTGGTGGTGGCGCAGCTGCTCTTTCTGGAGAGCGAAAACCCCGACAAGGACATCTCGTTCTACATCAACTCGCCTGGCGGCAGCGTGACGGCCGGCATGGCCATCTACGACACCATGCAATTCATCAAGCCCGATGTGTCCACCATGTGCGTGGGCTTTGCGGCCAGCATGGGCGCCTTCCTGCTGGCGGCTGGCGCCAAGGGCAAGCGTTTCTCGCTGCCCAACTCCAAGATCATGATCCACCAGGTGCTGGGCGGCGCACGCGGCCAGGCGACCGACATCGAGATCCACGCCCGCGACATCCTGCGCACCAAGGACCAGATGAACCGCATCCTGGCCGAGCGCACGGGCCAGCCGCTCGAAAAGGTCAAGAACGACACCGAGCGCGACTACTTCCTCACGGCCGACGAGGCCAAGGAATACGGCCTGGTGGACCAGGTGATCGCCCAGCGCCCCTGATCCGGGCGGCAGTCGGCGGCGTTCGTTTCCCTGAGAACCGGTTCCGGACACTTGCCCTGGCGTGGCGCTGGGGGTAAGTTCGGGATTTCCTGCAGCCACCGGGCATTGCCCGCTGGCGGCAGGGCAGTTTTCCCGGGAGAGAACGCCGCTTTTTATTTGGTTATCATCTCCCGACAACTTTCCGTAACAAGGCATTGCCCCCATGGCCGAGAAAAAAGGCTCCTCCAGCGAGAAAACCCTCTACTGCTCTTTCTGCGGCAAAAGCCAGCACGAAGTGAAGAAGCTGATCGCCGGACCGTCCGTCTTTATCTGCGACGAGTGCATTGACCTGTGCAACGAAATCATCCGTGACGAGCTGCCCGCAGGCGACCTGACCAAGGACGCCAAGAGCGATCTGCCCACGCCCCTGGAGATCAAGTCCAACCTGGACAACTATGTCATCGGCCAGGACGTGGCCAAGCGCACGCTGGCCGTGGCGGTGTACAACCACTACAAGCGCCTGCGCCACAAGGACAAGGCGCACAAGGACGACGTCGAGCTGTCCAAGAGCAACATCCTCTTGATCGGGCCCACGGGCTCGGGCAAGACGCTCCTGGCGCAGACCCTGGCACGCATGCTGGACGTGCCCTTCGTGATGGCCGATGCCACCACGCTGACCGAGGCCGGCTACGTGGGCGAGGACGTGGAGAACATCGTCCAGAAGCTCTTGCAAAGCTGCAACTACGAGGTCGAGCGGGCCCAGCGCGGCATTGTCTACATCGACGAGATCGACAAGATCTCGCGCAAGTCGGACAACCCCTCCATCACACGCGACTTGTCGGGCGAGGGCGTGCAGCAGTCGCTGCTGAAACTGATCGAAGGCACCATGGCCAGCGTGCCGCCCCAGGGCGGGCGCAAGCACCCGAATCAGGACTTCCTGCAGATCGACACGACCAACATCCTGTTCATCTGCGGCGGCGCGTTCGCGGGCCTGGAGAAGGTGATCGAAAACCGCACCGAGGCCTCGGGCATCGGCTTTGGCGCATCGGTCAAGAGCAAGAAGCAGCGTTCGCTGACCGAGGTGTTCACCGAGATCGAGCCCGAGGACTTTATCAAGTTCGGCATCATCCCCGAGCTGGTGGGCCGCATGCCTGTGGTGACCGCGCTGGCCGAGCTGAGCGAAGATGCGCTGGTGCAGATCCTGACCGAGCCCAAGAACGCCCTGGTCAAGCAGTACAGCAAGCTCCTGGCCATGGAAGGCGTGGACCTGGAGATCCGCCCCGCCGCGCTCAAGGCCATCGCCCGCAAGGCGCTGGCGCGCAAGACCGGTGCGCGCGGCCTGCGCTCCATTCTGGAGCAATCGCTGATCGGCACCATGTTCGACCTGCCCAACCAGAGCAATGTCGAGAAAGTCGTGGTGGACGAGTCCACCATCGAAGAGAGCAAGCCGCCGCTTCTCGTGTACCGGGAAGCAGCCAAAAAGGCCTGACATGTCCCCGCGGTGCATGCAAGTGCCTTGCATGCACCGCGCCTGGCTACGCCGCCATTCAACCCTTGTGCCAGCACGGCTGGGCACGGGGGTTGAAAATCCCCACATGTGGACCATATGCCACAGAGTTAACTGAGGATTTCCATGTCCGGACATACCCCCCTGCCAGCCACCCCCATCGACCTGCCGCTGTTGCCCTTGCGTGACGTGGTGGTGTTCCCCCACATGGTGATACCGCTCTTCGTGGGCCGCCCCAAGAGCATCAAGGCGCTGGAGCTGGCCATGGAGGCCGACCGCCGCATCATGCTGGTGGCCCAGAAGGCCGCCGCCAAGGACGAGCCCTCGGTGGCCGACATGTTCGACGTCGGCTGCGTCTCGACCATCCTGCAGATGCTCAAGCTGCCCGACGGCACCGTGAAGGTGCTGGTCGAGGGCCAGCAGCGCGCGCTGGTGGCGTCCATCGAGGATGCGGAGACGCACTTCACCGCCACCGTGACGCCGGTCGAGCCCGCCGCCGAGGCCAGCAAGCCCAGCGAGATCGAGGCCCTGCGCCGTGCGGTGATGCAGCAGTTCGACCAGTACGTCAAGCTCAACAAGAAGATCCCGCCCGAGATCCTGACCAGCATCTCCAGCATCGACGACCCGGGCCGCCTGGCCGACACGATTGCCGCGCACCTGCCGCTCAAGCTCGAGAACAAGCAGATCGTGCTCGACCTGTCGGACGTGAAGGCGCGCCTCGAAAACCTGTTCGAGCAGCTCGACCGCGAGGTCGACATCCTCAACGTCGACAAGAAGATCCGCGGCCGCGTGAAGCGCCAGATGGAGAAGAACCAGCGCGACTTCTACCTCAACGAGCAGGTCAAGGCCATCCAGAAGGAACTGGGCGAAGGCGAAGACGGCGCGGACATGGAAGAGATCGAGAAGAAGATCAAGGCCGCCAAGATGCCCGCCGAGGCGCGCAAGAAGGCCGATGCCGAGTTCAAGAAGCTCAAGCTCATGTCGCCCATGTCGGCCGAGGCCACCGTGGTGCGCAACTACATCGACGTGCTCACGGGCCTGCCCTGGAGCAAGAAGACCAAGATCAAGCACGACCTGGTGAACGCCGAGGGCGTGCTCAACGAAGACCACTACGGCCTGGACAAGGTCAAGGACCGCATCCTTGAATACCTTGCAGTGCAGCAGCGCGTGGACAAGGTCAAGGCGCCCATCCTGTGCCTGGTGGGGCCACCGGGCGTGGGCAAGACCTCGCTGGGCCAGTCCATCGCCAAGGCCACCGGCCGCAAGTACGTGCGCATGGCCCTGGGCGGCATGCGCGACGAGGCCGAGATCCGCGGGCACCGCCGCACCTACATCGGCGCTCTGCCGGGCAAGGTGCTGCAGAGCCTCTCGAAGGTGGGCACGCGCAACCCGCTGTTCCTGCTGGACGAGATCGACAAGCTGGGCACCGA
>NZ_JBKDTZ010000119.1:0-8794 GCF_046339755.1 Acidovorax sp.
ATGCCGGGCAGCGCCGCATGCTCGGCGAACCACTGCAGCTGGCGGGCTTCGTTCAGGTAGTCCACCTCGTGACGCAGCGAGCGCTCGATTGCCTCCAGCACCCGCTCCACCACCACAACGCCGGGCAGTGGCAGGTCGCTGTGCGCCAGGGCGCGCAGGCTGGTGCGCAAGAGGCGCATGTCCGAGGCGATGGTGGCGGCAATGCCCGGGTACTGCACCTTGACCGCCACGGCCCCATGCCCCGCCAGTTCGGCGCGGTGCACCTGGCCCAGGCTGGCCGCGGCAAAGGCCTGGGGCTCGAAGCGGGTGAACAGGGCCTCGGGCTCTTGCCCGAAGGACTGGCGGAACACCCGGCCCACCAGCGCGCGGTTGAGCGGCGTGGCCTGGTGGCAGGCGCGCGCCAACTCGCGCCGCACGCCCTCGGGCAGAAAGCTGCTGTCCATGCTCAGGATCTGCGAGACCTTGAGGGCGGTGCCGCGCAGCTGCCCCATGGCCTGGAACAGGATGCGGCCCATGGCCGCTTCGTGGCGGGCCTGGGCATCGGCCTTGGCTGCCTCGTCGGCGGCGTTGGGACGCATGCGTTCGCCCAGGCGGGCCAGGCCCAGGCGCGCGGCCGCCACACCGGTGATGGTGCCGCGCGCCAGGGCGCCGGTGCGCGGGGCCTTGGTGCCGCGCGTCATGCCCGTGCCAGCATGGCCCGCACGATGCGGCGGTGGAATGGTGCCACCACGGCCATATAGGCATGGCCCAGCGGGTTGTGGATGTGCACCACCGTGCCCAGGGCCAGCACGGCCTGCCCACCCTGCATGCGCTTGTGCAGCGAGACCTGCACATCGAGGTGCTTGTCGTCCTGGCCCATCACCACCTCGCGGTCCGACAGGTGGCGGATCTCGAAGATGCCCACCCGGTCGCCCACGCGGTAGCGGCTGGCGTCGCGCCGCGTGCCATCGTTCAACTGGCCCAGGCCCTTGAGCCCGACCAGGCGCACCAGACGGTTGCGCAGCGCCATCAGCGCCCGCGTCCAGCCCGGCGTGCGGGCCACCACGTCGAGCCACGATTGCAGCGCGCTGTGGCCGGGCGCAGGGTCGGCGGTTTCATAGCAGTCGGCGAACTGGGCGCCGGGCAGGCGGGCTTCGATCACGCTGCCGGTGGGCAGTGGCGTGGCGCGGATGGTGCGTCGCATGCTCATGGCGCGGCCTTGCGGGTACGGGGCTTGCGGGCGGCTTTGGCTTTCGGCTCGGCGGGGGTGGGCTCGGGCGCCTGCGGCCTGCGCGGCCGGCCCGCCGCGGCGCCGTCGCCCAGCGAGGCCTTGGCCATGCGCAGCACGCCGATGAGCCCGCTGCCATGCTGCATGAAGCGCGCCATCTGGCTGCGCAGCACGAAGCCGCCCAACTGCAGCATGCGGTTGACCAGGCCCGCGCGCAGCGCGGTAACCAGCACCCCAAGCGACAGGTCTACCAGTTGCGTGGTCTCTGCGAATTCGTCCGAGGTGTCGGCCAGCCAGTAGGCCACCACGCCGGCCAGGTAGTCGCCGAACAGGCCGCTGGCCACACCCTTGAAGTCGCAGGGCTCGATCTCGCCACTGTCCTCGGCCGCGGTGAGGAAGTCCGCCACAGCCTCGCGCAGCGCCTGGCGCGAGGCCAGGGGCTCGGCCCACATGGACAGGGGCGAGCGCCTGGCCAGGGCCATCACCTCGGCCACGAACTCGCGGTCGGGCAGCAGGCGTTCGAGCAGCGCATCGGCCAGGCGCTGCAGCTTTTCCTGCAGCCCATAGTCCGCCAGGCCCGGCGTGGCCAGGGTGTCTTCCAGCGCGCCGCGCACGGCCTCGTCCACAAAGCCCAGCACCACGCGGTCCTTGGTGGGGAAGTACTTGTAGATGGTGGCGTCGCCAATGCCCGCCGCGCGCGCGATGTCCTTCATCGTCGTGCCGTCGAAGCCCTGGCGCGTCATCAGATCGACTGCGCTGGCCACGATCTGGCGGCGCGTCGCATCCTGCTGTTGGCGGGTGGTTTTCATTTGCTATCTTTAAATTCAATGAATTTGTAATTTAAAGAATAGTAAATTTTGTTTAAAGCGTCAAGCAGGCACAGCGCCGCCTGGCATACCGAGACGCCAGCGCATGTTCAGGAGAGGCCTTGGCGTCGCATTCCGGTGAAGGCCTCGAACTCCCAGCTGCGCAGCGCCAGCAGCAGGGTGTAGCCCTCGAGTTCGCGCGGCGGCAGCTTCTGGTCCGCCAGATGCTGCTGGGCAAAGTCCTGGGCCACGCGCTGCATGCGTTCCATGAAGGCCGGGGCCAGGCTGCGGCTGATGGTGCCGTGCACCAGCAGCACGCCTTCGCCCGCGCCGTCAAAGCCGCCCGCGAAGTAGTCGAGCAGCGCGTGCTCGCGGAAGTAGTTCATCACAGGCCCGTGTGGGCGCCAGCGGAAGGTCTTGGCCAGCTTGAGGCGGTAGCCGTCGAGCGTGCGCAGCTCGATGATGCCGATGCGGTCGAGCTGGGCCAGGTCCTTGCTGCCCTCGGCCTCGGAGAGGCGGTAGGTGCTGGTCACCTGCTCCAGCGTCCACTGGCTGAGCACGCAGATGGCCATCAGCAGCAGGCGCTTGTCGGCCACCACGGCCTTTTCCTGCTCCTGTGTCAACTCCTTGAGCAGGTGCTGGCTCTCGGCCACGCGGCGTGCCAGGTCGGCAAAGTCCAGCGCCAGCGCGCGGCAGATCGCGTCGATGCGCGACAGCGGCATGTCCCCCTTGGCCAGCATGCGCTTGACGCTGGACTCCGCCATGCCCAGCTGCTGCGCGAGGTCGGCGTAGGTCATCTGCGCGGTCTTGAGTTCCTTCTTGAGGGCGGTGACGAGGTCGGCGGTGGTGCTCATGGGTATCGATTATCGGTACCTGTGGTGCATTTGGCAGCCCTTTGCACAGATTTCGGTACCGATTTCGCCCTCGGCATTCCCACACTGCGCCCCACCAACCACTCCCGGAACCCGAACCATGCCACTGCCAATTCCTCCCCGCGCCACGGGCCCGTCACGCCTGGAGGCCGCACTGCTGCTCGCTGCCGGCGCGCTGCTGGCGCTGGCCGTGTTCGGCCCGGTGCTGCACGACAGCGCCCACCAGCACGGCTTTGCCGACCAGCGCACGCTGCTGGGCATTCCCTGCGCCCTGGACGTGCTGAGCAACCTTGCGTTCGCCATGGCCGGGGCCCTGGGCCTGGCGTGGCTGGCCCGGCTGCCGTCGGGAGCCGTGGATGGCGTGTCGCGCGCCTTGGCGGGCCTGTTCTTCGCCGGCCTGGTCTGCACCGCAGCGGGCTCGGCCTTCTACCATTGGCGCCCCAGCGACTTCGGCCTGATGTGGGACCGGCTGGGCATGGTGCTGCCGTTCGCGGGCCTGCTCGGGCTGGCGGCGGCGGGCCGCGTCAGCCAGCGTGCCGGCATTGCCACTGCGGGGGCCGTGCTGCTGGGCGGCACGCTGGCCGTGCTGTGGGGGGCGCTGTCGGGCAACGTGTTGCCCTGGGCCGTGGTACAGCTGGGCGGAATGCTGGTGGTGCTGGCGCTGGCCATGCTGCCGCGACGGGGTGGCGCTCTGGCCTTGCACCTGGGCGCGGTGATCGCCTTCTATGGCGTGGCCAAGCTGTTCGAGGCGGCCGACCATGCTGTCCTAGAGGCCACGGGCCAATGGGTGTCGGGCCACAGCCTCAAGCACCTGGCCGCCGCCGCAGCGGCGCTGCCGGTGCTGTCCGCCCTGGCGGGCCTGCTGCCACGCAACGCGGGCCATGGCCCTGTCGCCACAACCGGGCAGAATGGCGCCCAGCATCGGTCCGCAAGCAGGCCGATCAACGCGCCCGAAATGCCGTTCCTGCAAACCAAGATGCCAACGAGGAGAGACGCATGAGCACCGAGACCCCTTCTGCGGGCGCACGCCCCCTGCACGGCAGCCCCGGCGCCCAGGGCAGCCACGCAGGCCATGGCGGCCACGAGGATCCCAACCAATTCGCCCTGCTGCGCCAGCGCCGCTTCGCGCCCGTCTTCTGGACGCAGTTCTCGGGCGCCGCCAACGACAACCTGTTCAAGTTCGCCTTCACGGTGATGGTGACCTACCAGCTCAGCGTGGGCTGGCTGCCGCCAGCGATGGCCGGGCTGGTGATCGGTGCGCTGTTCATCCTGCCGTTTTTGCTGTTCTCGGCCACCTCGGGCCAGCTCACCGACAAGTACGACAAGACGAAGATGATCCGCTTCGTGAAGAACCTGGAGATCGCCATCATGCTGGTGGCGGCCGTGGGCTTCGTGGCGGGCAACGTGCCCATCCTGCTCCTGTGCACCTTCCTCATGGGCATGCACTCCACGCTGTTCGGGCCGGTGTAGTTCGCCTACCTCCCCCAGGTGCTGACCGAGCGGGAGCTCACGGGCGGCAATGGCATGGTGGAGATGGGTACCTTCGTCGCCATCCTGCTGGGCAACGTGGCCGGCGGCCTGCTGGTGGCCCTGCCGGGCATCGGCCACACCACGGTGGCGATTGCCTGCGTGGCGCTGGCGCTGGTCGGGCGCCTGGTGGCCCAGGCCATTCCTTCGGCACCGGCCACCGACCCGGGCCTGGTGATCAACTGGAACCCCATCACCGAGACCTGGCGCAACCTCACGCTGGCGCACGTCAACATCGTGGTCTTCCGCTCGCTGCTGTGCATCAGCTGGATGTGGTTCTTCGGCGCGGTGTTCCTGTCGCAGTTCCCCAGCCTCGCCAAGGAGGTGCTGCACGGCAACGAGCAGGTGGCCTCGCTGCTGCTGGTGGTGTTCTCGGTGGGCATCGGCATCGGCTCGCTGCTGTGCGAGGTGCTTTCGCGCCGCCATGTCGAGATCGGCCTGGTGCCGCTGGGCGCCATCGGCATGAGCGTGTTCTCCATCGACCTGTACTTCGCCGCGCGCAGCCTGCCGCCCGCGGAGATCATGGGCCTCGGTGCCTTCCTGGCCCAGGCGCCGCACTGGCGCGTGATGCTCGACCTGGCGCTGCTCAGCCTGTTCGCCGGCCTGTACAGCGTGCCCATGTACGCGCTGATCCAGATGCGCAGCCAGCCTACGCACCGCGCGCGCATCATCGCCGCCAACAACATCCTGAACGCGTTGTTCATGATCGCCAGCTCGCTGATCGCCGGCGCCCTGCTGGGCGCAGGCTTCACCGTGCCGCAGATCTTCTTGTTCACCGGCCTGGCCAACGCCGTGGTGGCGTTCTACATCTTCATGCTGGTGCCCGAATACCTGCTGCGCTTCGTGGCCTGGGTCTCTTCGCGCTTTGTCTACCGTTTCAAGGTGCAGGGCGACGAGAACCTGCCCACCACGGGTGCGGCCATCCTGGCCTGCAACCACGTGAGCTTCATCGACGCCGTGCTGCTCATGGCGGCCAGCCCGCGACCCATCTACTTCGTGATGGACCACCGCATCTTCCGCGTGCCCGTGCTCGGCTGGCTGTTCCGCCTGGCCAAGGCCATTCCGATTGCGCCCTACAAGGAAGACCCCGCCACCTACGAGGCCGCCTTCGAGCGCGCAAACCAGGTGCTGCGCGAGGGCGACCTGCTGGCCATCTTTCCCGAAGGCGGCATCACCAAGGATGGGCAGCTGCAGGAGTTCAAGGGCGGCATCATGAAGATCCTCGACCGCGCGCGCGACGAGGGCATCCACGCCCCCGTGATCCCCATGGCGCTGACCAATCTCTGGGGCTCGTACTTCAGCCGCATCGAACAGGGCGGTGCCATGGTGCGGCCCTTCCGCCGCGGCTTCTACAGCCGGGTGGGGCTCAACGTGGGCCCGGCGGTGCCAGCCTCCGAAGTGCAGCCCGCATCCCTGCGCTCGCGCGTGGCCGATCTGCTGGCCGCCTGATGCAGGGCACCGAAAGCCACCTGGAGATGCAGGAGCGGGTCGTGCTGGCGCGCCGCATCATGGCTTTCCTGCATGAAGTCGGGCTGGCGGTGACCGAGGCCGCGGTGCCTGCCGACAGCTTCCTGCCCGGCCTGCGCATCGTGCAGGGTGGTTTGCGGGTGGACCTGGAACGCTTGCGTTGGCCGGGTGATCTGCTGCACGAAGCGGGGCACCTGGCCGTGGTGCCTGCCGCACTGCGCGGCGGCATGGGCGATGCGCTGGCCGAACTGCCCCCCGTGCCGCACGGGGGCGAGATCGAGGCCACGGTGTGGGCCTGGGCAGCCCTGCAGCACCTGCGGCTGCCGTCCGCCGTGCTGTTCCACGACGGTGGCTACCACGGCCAATCCGCGGGCCTGCGCACCACCTTCGAGCTGGGCGTGTACCCGGGTTTGCCAGGGCTCGTCGCGGCGGGGCTCACCGCATCGCCTGGGCAGGCCGCCGCCCTGGGCGTGGTGCCTTACCCGCACATGCTGGCCTGGCTGCGAGCTTGAAGTGAAACACCCCCTGAGGCGCTTCGCGCCTTCCCCCCTCTCTCTCCTCGCTGCGCGAGTCGGGAGGGGGACACCCCCAGTGCGGCGGGGCGGCCCTTGCACGGGGGCACTGGCCTTGGCCACGCCAGTTTCATGCGTCGCGGGTGGCGCGCAGCGCCATGAGTCACTGACACGATCAGATCACCGAGAGGCCCGCCAGCCGCGCCAGCCGCTGTGCGTCGGTCTCGCTGCGCTCAGCCGTTGCGAAAAAGAAAGCTGTAGGCGTTCAACGCCGGCACCCCTCCCAGGTGCGCGTACAGGACACGGGAGCCTTCGGGGAATTCGCCCTTGCGCACCATGTCGATCATGCCGTGCATGGACTTGCCTTCGTACACTGGGTCGGTGAGCATGCCCTCCTGGCGTGCGCACAGGCGGATGGCTTCGAGCGTGCCCTCGCTGGGCAGGCCGTACTCGGGGCCGCCGTAGCGCGTGTCCAGCACCACGTCCTCGGCCGTGATGTCCTGGCCCAGTTCCACCAACTGGGCCGTGTTCTGGGCGATGCGCAGGATCTGTGCATGGGTCTGCGCGGGCTTGGCCGAGGCGTCGATGCCGATCACCTTGCGTGCCCGGCCGTCGGCCGCGAAGCCCACCACCATGCCGGCCTGTGTGCTGCCCGTGACCGAGCAGACAACGATGTAGTCGAACGCAAAGCCCAACTCCTTTTCCTGCTGGCGCACTTCCTCGGCAAAGCCCACGAAGCCCAGGCCGCCGTAGGGGTGCTCCGAGCAGCCCGCGGGGATGGGGAAGGGCTTGCCGCCGGCCTTCTTCACATCGTCCATCGCCTGTTCCCAACTGGGGCGGATACCGATGTCGAAGCCTGCGGCATCCAGGCGCACGTCGGCACCCATGATGCGCGACATCTCGATGTTGCCCACGCGGTCGTACACCGCGTCGGAGTAGTTGACCCAGTTCTCCTGCACCAGCACGCACTTCATGCCCAGGTGCGCGGCCACGGCGGCCACCTGGCGCGTCTGGTTGGACTGGATGCCGCCGATGGAGACCAGCGTGTCGTAGCCGCCCGCGATCGCCTCGGGGATCAGGTATTCGAGCTTGCGCGTCTTGTTGCCGCCGAAGGCCAGGCCGCTGTTGCAGTCCTCGCGCTTGGCGTACAGGTGCACCTTGCCGCCCAGGTGGGCCGACAGGCGGTTCAACGGCGTGATCGGCGAGGGGCCGAAGGTCAGCGGGTGGCGGGCGAATTTCGGCAGGTTCATGGCGGCTCTCGTAGGCAATGGAAGGGGGGGGGGAATCGCTTGCAGGGGGCACCTCGCCTGCAATGCCTCCATCGTAGGAAAAGCCGTGGCTAACGTGGTTGTGAATGTGGATTGAATTTCGGAGGTTTGGTATGTAAAAATGCCAATCCGAATCCATTGATTCCAAAAAACAAGCCATGTGCGCAACAAAAGTTCACGGCAAGAGCGCGCCCGCCAGCGCCGCGGTCACGGACGATCTGGACCGCATCGACAAGGCCATCCTGCGCCTGCTGCAGCGCGATGCCTCGCTGTCCAACGTGGCCCTGGCCGAGAAGGTGCACCTGAGCCCGCCGGCCTGCCTGCGCCGGGTGGAACGGCTCAAGCGCCTGGGGCTCATCGACGGGGTGGTGGCGCTGCTCAACCCCAAGGCCGTGGGGGCCGGCATGCTGGTGATGAGCGGCGTGGTGCTCGACCGCTCCACGCCCGAGTCCTTCGCTGCCTTTGAGAAGGCCGCCGTGAAGATCTCGGGCTGCATGGAATGCCACGTGGTCACGGGCGAGTTCGACTACTTCATCCTGGTGCGCACGCGCGACAGCGACAGCTTCAACCGCCTGCATGCCGAGCAGCTGATCTACCTGCCGGGCGTGCGCCAGGTGCGCTCCTTCATGGTGCTGCGCAACGTGCTGTCGACCACGGAGCTGCCGCTGGCGATTTAGGGGGAGGTCGTCACGATGCCTCGACCGCGAACGTCAGCCCTGCATTCTCCTGAAGCCGGGTGATCAGCGGCTCGCCCATGGCGGGCGCGGTGGTCCAGATGCCGCCCGGGGTGGCCGCGGCCTCCCGCAGCAGGCAGACGGCCGACTCGGCGATCATTTTGCTGGTCGAGCCATAGCCCGGGTCGCGGTCGCCTGTGACGCCCACGCGCAGGGTGTTGCCCTGGCTGTCTTCGCCGAGGAACAGCACGTCGTAGGACCCCGCCTCGCGCTCCTCGCGCGACGGGCCTTCGCCGGGTTTCGGGCCTTCCTTGGAGCCCATGGACTTGTCGCCCGCCACCGCATTCGCGATGGCCTCCCCCTTGGCGCCCGGGCCGGTGACCAGCATCTCGTCGTAGACGAAGTCCGTGCCATAGGCGTGCTGCAGCAAAAAGTTGGAGCGGTGCACGTTGCGCGTGTTG
>NZ_JBKDTZ010000120.1:0-3186 GCF_046339755.1 Acidovorax sp.
CGGCAGCCGCGCCTGTGAGGTGATGCTCTGGTCCGTGGCCTTGTCAGCGACATCGGTGATCTCCTTCCAGGCCGTCTGGGGCAGGAACTGCTGGTGCAGCTCGAAGCCGCTCATGTAGGGCAGGCGAAGGTCCAGCACCACACAGTCGAAGGGCTCGGCACGCAGCGCATCGAGCGCCGCGCCGCCACTCGGGGCCGGCACGATCTCGATGTCGTCGTTGCCCAGCAGCTCCAGCACCGCCGCGCGTTCGATTTCGTTGTCCTCCACCACCAGCAGGCGCTTGGTGCGCGGCACGATGAAGTCCTTGATGCGCCCGAAGGCCGCCTCCAGCCCCGTGGTGGTGGGGCCTTTCACCAGGTAGGCGAAGGCGCCGTGCGACAGCCCGTGCTGGCGCTCTTCCTCCTGGGTGATGATCTGCACCGGGATATGGCGCAGCCCGGGGTCGAGCTTGAGCTGGTTGAGCACCGTCCAGCCCAGCATGTCAGGCAGGAAGATGTCCAGGCAGATGGCCGCCGGCCGGTACTCGCGCGCCAGGGCCAGCCCCAGGCTGCCCTGGTTGGCCACGATGCCCTTGAAGCCATGCTCGCGCGCAAGGCCCAGCAGGATGCGGGCGTAGTGCGGATCGTCCTCGATGATCAGCAGCACCTGGTCCTGCGCGCCGATGGCATCGCGGTCGTCGGCGACCTGCTCTTCGCGCAGGCCGGGCAGGGTGGTCAGCGAACGGCTGGGCATTTCTGCCAGCTCTGCCGGCGAGCGGGAGCCCATGGGTTCGGTGGCGACGTGCTGCAGCGGCAGGTACAGCGTGAAGACGCTGCCCTGGCCGAAAACGCTGGTGAGCCGGATCTCGCCACCCAGCAGCACCGCCAGTTCGCGGCTGATGGCCAGGCCCAGGCCGGTGCCGCCGTACTTGCGCGAGGTGCCCGCGTCGGCCTGCTGGAAGGCCTCGAAGATGAGCCGCTGCTTCTCGGGCGGGACGCCGATGCCGGTGTCCTCCACCGCGAAGGCCACCACCTGCTGCGCTTGGCGCAGCACCGGGTGGTCCGGCGTCCAGCCGACCTTGGCGACGCCCACGCGCACTTCCACCTGGCCCTGGCTGGTGAACTTGACCGCGTTGGAAAGCAGATTCTTCAGGATCTGCTGCAGCCGCTTGGGGTCGCTGGCCATCGAGCGCGGCAGGTCGCGCTCGAAGCGGATGTGCAGCGGCAGGTTCTTGGCCACGGCCACATGGCGGAAGTTGCGGTCGATGTTGTCGCGCAGCGCCGCGAAGCTGATCTCCTCGACCTCCACGGTGACCGTGCCCGATTCGATCTTGGACAGGTCCAGGATGTCGTTGATGAGGTGCAGCAGGTCGGTGCCCGAGGAGTTGATGTTGCGCGAATATTCGATCTGCTTGGCCGAGAGGTTGCGCGCGCCGTTCTCGGCCAGCTGCTGGCTCAGGATCAGGATGGAGTTGAGCGGCGTGCGCAGCTCGTGCGACATGTTGGCCAGGAACTCGGACTTGTACTTGGAGGTCAGCGCCAGCTCCGAGGCCTTTTCCTCCAGCGCGCCACGCGCCTGCTCCACTTCGGCGTTCTTGCGTTCGACTTCGGCGTTCTGCTCGGCCAGCAGGCGCGCCTTGGTGCCCAGTTCCTCGTTGGTCTGCTGCAGCTCGCTCTGGCGTGACTGCAGCTCGGCCGTGAGCTGCTGCGACTGGGTGAGCAGGCCCTCGGTGCGCATGGTCGCCTCGATGGTGTTGATCACCGCCCCGATGTTCAGCGCCAGCTGGTCCAGGAAGTTCAGGTTCACCACCGTGAACGGATGCAGTGATGCCAGCTCGATCACCGCCTTGGTCTGGTTCTCGAAGAGCACCGGCAGCACCACGATGTTCACGTGCCGTGCCTCGCCCAGGCTGGAGCCGATGCGGATGAAATCGGACGACACGTCGGACAGCAGGATGCGCTTTTGCTCGACCGCGCACTGCCCCACCAGGCCTTCGCCCAGGGCCATGCGATCGGCCAGCCGCGCCTCGCCCACCTGGGCATAGCTGGATAGTTTCACCAGTTCGCCGCTGGCCCCGGCTTGCGCGTCGAGGTGGTAGACCGTGCCCTGGTGGGCGTACACCAGCGGCGCAAGTTCAGACAGCAGCAGCTTGCCGACCGTGTTGAGCTCGCGCTGGCCCTGCAGCATGCCGGTGAAGCGCGCCAGGTTGGTCTTGAGCCAGTCCTGCTCGCGGTTGCGCTCGGTGGTCTCGCGCAGGTTGGAGATCATGGTGTTGATGTTGTCCTTGAGCTCGGACACCTCGCCCTTGGCATCGACCTGGATGGAGCGCGTGAGGTCGCCCTTGGTCACCGCGGTGGCCACCTCGGCGATGGCGCGCACCTGCGTCGTGAGGTTGGCTGCCAGCAGGTTGACGTTGCCGGTCAGGTCCTTCCAGGTGCCCGCAGCACCGGGCACGTTGGCCTGGCCGCCCAGCCGGCCGTCCACGCCTACCTCGCGCGCCACGTTGGTCACCTGGTCGGCAAAAGTGGCCAGGGTGTCGGTCATGCCGTTGATGGTGTCGGCCAGCGCCGCGACCTCGCCCTTGGCCTGCACGGTGAGGCGCTGGCTGAGGTTGCCGTCGGCCACGGCGGTCACCACTTTCACGATGCCGCGCACCTGCTCGGTCAGGTTGCTGGCCATGAAGTTCACGTTGTCGGTCAGGTCCTTCCAGGTGCCGCCCACGCCGCTCACCTGGGCCTGCCCGCCGAGCTTGCCTTCGGTACCCACCTCGCGCGCCACGCGCGTCACCTCGCCGGCAAAGGAGTTGAGCTGGTCCACCATGGTGTTGATGGTGTTCTTGAGCTCCAGGATCTCGCCCTTCACGTCCACCGTGATCTTGCGGTTCAGATCGCCGCGTGCCACGGCGGTGGTCACCTCGGCGATGTTGCGCACCTGCGAGGTGAGGTTGGCGCCCATGGTGTTGACCGAGTCGGTCAGGTCCTTCCATGTGCCGGCCACGCCGGGTACCACCGCCTGCACGCCCAGGCGGCCTTCGGTACCCACCTCGCGCGCCACGCGCGTCACTTCGGACGCAAAGGAGCGCAACTGCTCGACCATGGTGTTGATGGTCTCCTTGAGCTGCAGGATCTCGCCGCGCACGTCGACCGTGATCTTCTTGGAGAGGTCGCCGTTGGCCACGGCGATGGTCACCTCGGCAATGTTGCGCAC
>NZ_JBKDTZ010000121.1:0-2623 GCF_046339755.1 Acidovorax sp.
CGACCAAACGGGCGGGTACCAACCGCCCGTTTTTTTTGGCCGTTTGCTTTTGGAGCTCGAAGCCTCTGGGGGTTATCGGGTTTTTTGTTTTTCCGGGATTGAATAGAACACGTGGCACTGCAGCAAGTCGTTGAACAAACCGTGATTGGCCTGGGGTATGACCTGGTGGAGATCGAGCGCTCCGCCGGTGGTCTGCTGCGCATCACCATCGACTTGCCCTGGGTTCAGCCTGCTGAGGACGCGCCTGCGCCGGCCGTCGAGCAGTACGTCACGGTCGAAGATTGCGAAAAGGTCACCCGCCAGCTGCAGTTCGCGCTGGAGGTCGACGGCGTCGAGTACAAGCGCCTGGAAGTGTCTTCTCCCGGAATCGACCGACCCTTGCGCCACGAGCAGGACTTCGTGCGTTTCGAAGGCTCGGTCATCGATCTCACATTGAAGGCGCCCATCGGCGCAGCAGGCGCAGGGCAGGTCAACGCCACGCGCAAGAAATTTCGCGGCACGCTGGAGCGGGCCGAGGCAGGGGGCTGGCAGATCGTCTGGAGCGACGAGCCACCTGCCAAGCCGGGTCAAAGAGTCAGCAAGAAGCGCGTGCCCGCCCCGTTGCAGGCGCTGGGCTTCACCCTGGAAGAACTGCGGGATGTCCGTCTGGCGCCCATTGTCGATTTCAAGGGGCGCGGCAACAAGGCAGGGGCCGAGCCCGCCTGAGCTGCAAGCAGGCTGCTGAATGAATTGGGCAGATGGCCGCCGTGTGCAGCCTTTGCCTGTCGGGTGATTGAACTAGGAGAGTCGTGGCATGAATCGCGAATTGTTGATGTTGGTTGAGGCCATTTCGCGCGAAAAGAACGTGGAGCTGGACGTGGTGCTGGGCGCGGTGGAGTCCGCCCTGGCCCAGGCCACCAAGAAGCTGTACCAGGGCGAGGTGGATATCCGTGTGTCCGTCGATCGCGACAGCGGCAACTATGAGACTTTCCGCCGCTGGCTGGTGGTGCCTGATGACGCAGGCCTGCAGAACCCCGACGCCGAAGAGCTGCTGATGGATGCCAAGGACCGCATCCCCGACATCGAAGTCGGCGAGTACATCGAAGAGGGCGTCGAGTCCGTGCCCATCGGCCGCATCGGCGCCATGGCCGCCAAGCAGGTCATCCTGCAGAAGATCCGCGACGCGGAGCGCGAAATGCTGCTCAACGACTTCATGTCGCGCGGCGAGAAGATCTTCACCGGCACCGTCAAGCGCATGGACAAGGGCGACATCATCGTCGAGTCCGGCCGCGTGGAAGGCCGCCTGCGCCGCAGCGAGATGATCTCCAAGGAGAACCTGCGCAGCGGCGACCGCGTGCGCGCCATGATCATGGAAGTGGACCTGACGCTGCGCGGGGCGCCCATCATCCTGTCGCGTTCGGCCCCTGAGTTCATGATCGAGCTGTTCCGCCAGGAAGTGCCCGAGATCGAGCAGGGCCTGCTGGAGATCAAGAGCTGCGCCCGTGACTCCGGCTCGCGCGCCAAGATCGCCGTGCTCAGCCACGACAAGCGCGTGGACCCCATCGGCACCTGCGTCGGCGTGCGCGGCACCCGCGTGAACGCGGTGACCAACGAGCTCGCCGGCGAGCGCGTGGACATCGTGCTGTGGTCCGAAGACCCGGCCCAGTTCGTGTTGGGTGCGCTGGCCCCTGCCAACGTCTCTTCCATCGTGGTGGATGAGGAAAAGCACGCCATGGACGTGGTGGTGGATGAGGAGAACCTCGCCATCGCCATCGGCCGCGGCGGCCAGAACGTGCGCCTGGCGTCCGACCTGACCGGCTGGAAGATCAACATCATGGACGCCGCCGAATCGGCGCAGAAGCAGGCCAACGAGTCCGACACGGCCCGCAAGCTGTTCATGGAAAAGCTCGATGTGGACGAGGAAATCGCCGACATCCTGATCTCCGAAGGTTTCGCCAGCCTGGAAGAAGTGGCCTATGTGCCGCTGCAGGAAATGCTGGAGATCGAAAGCTTCGACGAAGACACCGTCACCGAGCTGCGTGCCCGTGCCAAGGTCGCGCTGCTCACCATGGAAATCGCCCGCGAGGAAAGCGTCGAAGAGGTCTCCCAGGACCTGCGCGACCTCGAAGGCCTCACCCCCGAGCTGATTGCCAAGTTGGCCGAAGGCGGTGTGCATACCCGTGACGACCTGGCCGACCTGGCCATTGATGAGCTGACCGACCTGACCGGACAGTCCGCAGACGACGCCAAGGCCTTGATCATGAAGGCGCGCGAACATTGGTTCGCGGGGCAGCTAGAGTAAGGGTCAGGGAGGCACGAACCACATATGTCCAGTAACACTGTCGCCGAGTTCGCCAGCGAACTCAAGAAATCACCTGAAACCCTGCTCGACCAGCTCAAGGCTGCCGGCGTGGGCAAGGCCGCTCCATCGGACGCGTTGACCGAGTCCGATAAGCAAAAACTGCTCGTGTACCTGCAAAACAGCCACGGCACGGTGGCCGCCGACCGCAAGAAGATCACGCTGACCAAGAAGTCCACCAGCGAGATCAAGCAGGCCGACGCCACGGGCAAGGCGCGCACCATCCAGGTGGAAGTGCGCAAGAAGCGCACCTTCGTCAAGCGTGACGAGGCCCCGGCCGCCGAA
>NZ_JBKDTZ010000122.1:0-16592 GCF_046339755.1 Acidovorax sp.
GTGGGCATGGACGAAAGACTCTCAGCCTCTCAGCCGCCAGCCGTGCCTTTCGGGGCTGATGGGCGCATTTCGGGGCGCTCCGGCGAGCGCCTTTGCAAGGTCGGGTCCATGCGGACCGACGCTGGGCGCCATCAGCTTCGCCTGCTGCTGGCTGCATTGGCCTACCTTCTCATGATCACCATGCGCCGACTGGCCCTGCAAGGGCCCGGGTTGGCGCAGCCAGCACCGCAACGATTCGCATCAAACTGCTCAAGCCGAGGCAAGCGCCCTTTGCGAAGACGACGATTTCATGGCCTTGCGCAAGGCCACCGCGTCCTGGGCCTGCGCGGGCGCCGACACGTCGAGGCGGAACACGGCCACGGTCTCGGTGACGGACTGGGCCTGGCCCTGCAACTCCATGGCCGAAGCGGCGTTTTCCTCCACCAGCGCGGCGTTCTGCTGCGTGATGGTGTCGAGCTGCGCCACGGCGGCATTGACCTGCGAGATGCCGGTGAGCTGCTCGTTGGAGGCGTTGTGGATCTCGCCGATCAGGGTGTTCACGCGGCGCACCAGTTCGAGCGATTCGCTCATGGTCTTTTGCGCCATATCGGTCTTGTGGTGGCCCTCTTCCACCTTGGTGGCCGAGTCATCGATGAGCTGGCGGATCTCCTTGGCGGCCGACAGCGTGCGGTGCGAGAGGCTGCGCACCTCGGAGGCCACCACCGCGAAGCCGCGCCCCTGATCGCCCGCGCGCGCAGCTTCGACGGCCGCGTTGAGCGCCAGGATGTTGGTCTGGAATGCGATGCTGTCGATGAGCTGGGTGATCTCACCGATGCGCCCCGAGGCGGTCTGGATCTGCTTCATGGTCTCGGCCACGCCATCGACGGCTTCGTTGCTGCGCTCGGCCACCGAGGTCGCCTGCGTGGCCAGCACCGTGGCCTGGCGTGCCGATTCGGCCGTGTGCTTGACGGTGCCGGTGATCTCCTCCATCGAGGCCGCCGTCTGCTGCAGGTTGCTGGCCTGGGTCTCGGTGCGCGAGGACAGATCCTGGTTGCCCTGGGCGATCTCGCGCGTGGAGACCTGCATGCGCTCGCTCTCCTGGCGCGCATCGCGCACGATGGACAGCAGGTTCACGTTGAGCTGCGACAGCGCCTTCTGCAGGTTGCCCACGGTGTCGTCGCGCGAGACCTCGATCTTCTGCGTGAGGTCGCCCGCCGCCATGCGGTTGGCCCAGCCCAGCATCTGGAACAGCGGCGCCACCGAGGCACTGTGCAGGTACCAGGCCATGCCGATGGCCAGGGCCAGCACGCCGGCCCAGGCCAGGCCCGAGCCGAACGTGAAATCATGCCCGCCCAGGTCCGCCGCACCCCAGGCCGCGAGCACCAGGACCAGCAGGCACATGCACATCTTGCCCAGGGGCCCGAGCTTGAAGCGGGCTGCCAGCGCCCCCCAGGGCGTGTTCTTCACCACGCGCCCGTTGCGCAGCACGTGCACCAGGCTGCCGCGCTCCTTCTCGGCACGCATGGTGGCGTAGAGCCGGTCGGCGGCCTGGATCTGCTCGCGCGTGGCCTCGGTGCGCACCGACATGTAGCCCGTGGGGTGGTCGCCCTGCATCAGCGGCGTGACGTTGGCCATCACCCAGTAGAAGCTGCCGTCCTTGCGCCGGTTCTTGACCGCGGCCGACCACGGGTGGCCGTTGCCGATGGTCTCCCACATGTCGCGGAAGGCCTCCTCGGGCATCTCCGGGTGTCGGATCATGTTGTGGGGCTGGCCCAGGAGTTCCTCTTTCTCGTAGCCGCTGACCTCGATGAACATCGGGTTGCAATACAGGATGCGGCCCTTGAGGTCGGTCGTGGACACCAGGGTTTCGCCTTTGGGAAAAATGTACTCTTGGGTACTGACCGGCAGATTCACTCGCATTGGATTCCCTCCAAGGATGGCATCTCGTCTCCGCACGGCAGGGCTGGCAGAGCCCTGGCGGTAAAAACATCCTATGGGCATTGCCCCGGCCATGCAAACAACTTTTCGCCACCTGGACCATCCCGCGCGTGGTGCACGCCTGGCAGGCCGGCGGGCGCACCACCGTGCCCCCCGCACCACGATGGCCGCATCCGCCCGGAAGCACATCAAAATCCATAGCACCAGAATCAACAAGGCCCTTCGACTGGCGGCGGCAGGGCCCTTTCCGAAAGATGCACCACCATTGGCATACGCCTTGCTTGATCTGGTGCACGGCTGAAGCAGGCCGTTTGTGTTGGCCGGTGCAAGGACGCACCAGACGAAGCGACACAGGAAGCAGGCGTCCCCATGGAGAAGCGTTGGCTGCAAGGCCGGCGTGCATCCGTGTGGGCGCCTTTTTTGTTTTGCCCGTCGCCCAGCCTGCCCCCGCGGCCACGGCACCTGACAGCAGCACCACAGCCGCCGGATGCCGCCCATTCCACACGAGACAGACCTCCAGGCTCCAATTCCGCGACTTCCTCCTAGTCGGACAGCAGGGTGCGCACCGTGGTCTGCGCCGCCTCGGGCCCATTGCCAGCTGCGCCCACGCCGTCGGCAATGGCGGCGATGGCGCCGCGCGCGGGTTCGCGCCCGCGCCGCTCCACCCGCGCCGCGAAGTTCTCGTTGCCGTTCTCGCGTCCGGCTTCGGAGACACCGCCGAAATCGAGTTCACAGCCCATGCACCACCGGCAAGCACCTTTCATGCCCCAGCTGGTGCAGCGACGTTAGCCCAGGCACCCCACCAAGACAAGCCGGCCACCATCGCCCCACCACGGTGCAGTGCAACATGGTGGATGCGGCACCAGCCAGGGGCATTGCACAGGAGCACCGGTGAAGCCCCATGCCCCGCAGCAGGGCGGCCTGCTTGGCATAGGTATTGCTAATTCCCAGTACGGCCCGAGCGGGCCACGCAGACCCACGGCGCAATGGCGCGCCCGGGTGCTGCAAGGACGAAGGCGTCCCCACATGCGGTTTCGAGCGTTTTTCCTCGAAGCAGCATCGTGCGGACGCCTTTTTTGTTTTTGTCTTTCCGATGTGCGTTGGGGGCTGCGATGGCAAGGAAGTCCAGGCTGGTGATGGTGGGCAATGGCATGGCCGGTGTGCGCACGCTGGAAGAGCTGCTCAAGATCGCCCCGGACCTCTACGACATCACGGTGTTCGGCGCAGAGCCGCACCCCAACTACAACCGCATCCTGCTGTCGCCCGTGCTCGCGGGTGAGCAGACCATCGACGAGATCATCCTCAACGACTGGTCCTGGTACGAAGACCACCACATCACCCTGCACACCGGCTTCACCGTGACCGAGGTGGACCGTGTGCGCCGCATCGTGCATGCCACCAGCGCGACCGGCGAGACCATCAGCACCGAGTACGACCGCCTGATCCTGGCCACGGGCTCCAACCCCTTCATCCTGCCCGTGCCGGGCAAGGACCTCGACGGTGTGCTCGCCTACCGCGATATTGCCGACACCGAGGCCATGATCGCCGCCGCGGCCACCTACCGCCATGCGGTGGTGATCGGCGGCGGCCTGCTGGGGCTGGAGGTGGCCAACGGCCTGGTCAAGCGCGGCATGCAGGTGAGCGTGGTGCATGTGGGCAACACGCTCATGGAGCGCCAGCTCGACGCGGTGGCGGGCCGCATGCTGCAGCAGTCGCTGCAGGAGCGCGGCATGCAGTTTCTGCTCAACGCCCAGACCGCAGAGCTGGTCGGCGGCCCCGAGGGCCGTGTGAGCGCCGTGAAGTTCAAGGACGGCAGCGAAGTGCCCGCCGACCTGGTGGTGATGGCCGTGGGCATACGCCCCAACACGGCACTGGCCGAGAAGATGCGCCTGCACGTGAACCGGGGCATCGTGGTCAGCGACACGCTGCAGACCATCACCGACGCGCGCATCTACGCCGTGGGCGAGTGCGCCGCGCACCGGGGCATCGCCTACGGCCTGGTGGCACCGTTGTTCGAGCAGGGCAAGGTGCTGGCCAACCACCTGGCGGAGCTGGGCATCGACCGCTACCAGGGCTCGCTCACGTCGACCAAGCTCAAGGTGACCGGCATCGACCTGTTCAGCGCCGGCGACTTCCAGGGCGGCGAAGGCACCGAGGAGATCGTGCTGAGCGACCCGGTGGCCGGCTCGTACAAGAAGCTGGTGATCAAGGACGACAAGCTCGTGGGCGCCTGCCTGTACGGCGACACCGTGGACGGCAGCTGGTACTTCGAGCTGCTGCGCGAGGGCCGCACGGTGGATGAGATCCGCGGCCAGCTGATGTTCGGCCCTGCCGCCACCGAATGAACCCCATTGCAGCCATGACGACCCGAAAAAACACCCCCATGACCACCACGATCTCCCCATCGCCCGCCCTGCACCGCAGGGCCTTGCTGCTCAAGGCCGGTGCCGCAGCAGGAGCCGCCACCGTGGCCGGCACGCTGGCCCTGGTCTCGCGGCCGGCCCGGGCCCAGGTGGCCAACCTCAACGACGCCATCAACAAGGCCGGGCGCCAGCGCATGCTGAGCCAGCGCATGGGCAAGGCCTGGCTGGCCCTGGCGCACAAGGTGCAGGAGCCCGCCGCGCGCCAGGTACTGGAGCAGTCGGTGGCGCTGTTCGATCGCCAGCTGGCAGAACTGAAAACCTACGCACCCAACCCCGGCATCCGCGACACCTATGGCCAGCTCGACGGCGCCTGGGCTGCGCACAAGGCCACGCTGCTCACCGGCACACCGGCGCTGGCTGGGGCAACGGCGATGCTGCAAGCCGACGCCAAGGTGCTGGCCCTGGCGCACCAGGGCACGGTGCAGTACGAGTCGGCCTCGGGCAAGCCCGTGGGGCACCTGGTCAACGTGGCCGGCCGCCAGCGCATGCTGAGCCAGCGCATGGCCAAGTTCTATCTGGCGGCGCAGTTGCCGGTGGATGCGGCTGTTGCCACGGCGGAGATTGCCAAGGCGCGCACGGAGTTCATCGCGGCGACGGAGGTGTTGCGCAAGGCTCCTGAGGCCAATGAGCGGATTCGGCAGGAGTTGCTGCTGGCGGATGGGCAGTGGGTGTTCTTTGATGCGGCTTTGAAGCGCATGCAATCCGGCGGGGCTGTCGGGAATACCGGGCGGCAGGTGTCGGATGTGTTTGTGGCGAGTGAGAATTTGTTGTCGAGCATGGATCGGGTGACTGGTCTTTATGCTGCTCTGGCTGGGTGATATCGTGGTCTGTGGTTGCTTCATCTCTTGTGCCGAGGGCGGAGGCCGGGTCTCGGCCCGGCGGCCGAGGTACTTGTTCTTTGCTTCGCCAAAGAAAAGTACCCAAAAGAAAGGCGACCCTGCTGGCCGTGTCCCCCTCGCCGGTGGCGAGGGGGCAACCTGCGATGCTCGGTCCTGGGGTGTGCCGCAGAACTCGCTGCGTTCTTCGAACTCCGCTCAAACAGCTGCGGCAAGTCAGACAACGAGGCGCGTGTCCTGCGGCACGCGCTCACCCCAGGCCCTGCGCTTCTCGGCACGTCCAGAAGGGATTGGGGGCCCCACACGGGCCATTGCTTCGCTCGGCCCGATTTGCCTCGCTGCGCTTCGGCCTGTCGGCAGCGCGAAGCGCGTGACCAACACCCGGCGCAGCTGCGAAGCAGCAGCCGTCTTTGAACCCGATCCCCACCCCTGCTGGCTGCGCCGAGAAGCGCAGGAGCTGGGGTGGGCGTGTGTGCCGAAGGACACACACGCTTCGTGGTCTAGCTTGCCGCAGCTGTTTGAGCGGAGTTCGAAGAACGCGGCGAGTTCTGCGGCACCACCCCAGGTCCGAGCCTCGCAGGTTGCCCCCTTCGCCCATCGGGCGAAGGGGGACGCAGACTGGGGGTCGACTTTTCTTTGGTGACTTTCTTTTGGCGAAGCAAAAGAAAGTTACTGCGCCGCCGGGCGCACATCCCGGCCCCCCGCCCCAAAAACAAGCACGCCGCCACCACGAGAAGAACATGAAAGAAACCAAATCCACCTGCCCCTACTGCGGCGTAGGCTGCGGCGTGATCATCGAATCCCAAGGCGCGCAAATCACAGGCGTACGCGGCGACCCCACGCACCCCGCCAACTTCGGCCGCCTGTGCACCAAAGGCTCCACCCTGCACCTGACTGCAGCGAGCCCCGTCACCCTGCAAACCCGCCTCCTCCACCCCCGGCACCGTGCCCAGCGTGGCGCACAGGCCCTGCCCGTCACCTGGGATGCCGCACTGGACATGGCGGCGCAAAAATTCGCCGACACCATCGAACAGCATGGCCCTGACTCCGTAGGCTTCTACGTCAGCGGCCAGCTCCTGACCGAGGACTACTACGTCTTCAACAAGCTGGCCAAGGGCCTGATCGGCACCAACAACATCGACACCAACTCGCGCCTGTGCATGAGCAGCGCCGTGGCCGGCTACAAGGCCACGCTGGGGGCCGATGCGCCGCCCGCCTGCTACGACGACGTGAAGCATGCGCAGTGCCTGTTCTTCGTGGGCAGCAATGCGGCCTGGGCGCACCCCATCCTGTTCCGGCGCATCGAGGATGCGCGCGCGGCCAACCCGGGCATGAAGGTCATCGTCGCCGACCCGCGCCGCACCGACACCGCGGGCATGGCCGACCTGTTCCTGCCGATCCAGCCGGGCAGCGACGTGATGCTGTTCAACGGCATGCTGCACCTCATGCTGCGCGAGGGCTGGGTGGATGCCGCCTACATCGGCGCGCACACCACCGGCTTCGATGCGCTGAAAGCACTGGTTGCCAACTGCACGCCCGAGCGCGTGAGCGCCGTGTGCGGCATCCCCGAGGCCGACCTGGCCACGGCGGCGCAATGGTTCGCCACCTCCAGGGCCACGCTCAGCCTGTACTGCCAGGGCCTGAACCAGAGCACCAGCGGCACGGCCAAGAACGCCGCGCTGATCAACCTGCACCTGGCCACGGCGCAGATCGGCAAACCGGGCGCGGGCCCGTTCTCGCTGACCGGCCAGCCCAATGCCATGGGCGGGCGCGAGGTGGGTGGCCTGGCCAACCTGCTGAGCGCGCACCGCGACCTGGCCAACCCCGCGCACCGCGCCGAAGTGGCTGCGCTGTGGGGCATTGCCGACGTGCCGGCGCGCCCCGGCAAGACGGCGGTGGAGATGTTCCAGGCCGCCGCCGACGGCGAGATCCGCGCGCTGTGGATCGCCTGCACCAACCCCGCGCAGAGCATGCCCGACCAGGCCACCGTGCGGCGTGCGCTGGAGCGCGCGGAGTTCGTTGTCGTGCAGGAGGCCTTTGCCACCACGGCCACCGCGCAGTACGCCGACCTGCTGCTGCCCGCCACCACCTGGGGCGAGAAGGTTGGCACCGTGACCAACAGCGAACGTCGCATCTCGCGCGTGCGCACTGCGGTGCCGGCGCCTGGGCAGACGCGCCACGACTGGGCCATTGCGGTGCAGTTCGCGCAGCAACTGGAGGCGCGGCTGCGCCCTGGCGCACCCAGCCTGTTTCCCTACACCACCGATGATGCCGATGCCGGCGCCGAGGCCGTGTGGAACGAGCACCGCGAAAGCACGCGCGGACGCGACCTCGATATCACCGGCCTGTCGTGGGCGATGCTCGAGGCCAACGGCCCGCAGCAGTGGCCGCTGCCCTAAGGCACGGCCAGCGGCAAGGTGCGCCTGTACGAAGACGGCATCTACCCCACGCCCGACGGGCGTGCGCGCTTTGCCGCCCATGCCTGGCAGCCCGTGGCCGAGCCGCGCGAGTCGCGCTACCCTTTCAGCCTGACCACCGGCCGCCTGCGCGACCAGTGGCATGGCATGAGCCGCACCGGCACGCTGGGCCGGCTGTTCGGCCATGTGGCCGAGCCCTCGGTGCAGATGCACCCGGACGACATGGAGCAGCGCCAGTTGCGCACAGGCGACCTGGTGCATGTCACCAGCAAGCGCGGCTCCATCGTGGTGCCTGTGCAGGCCGATGGCACCATCGGCCGGTCGCAGGCCTTCATGGCCATGCACTGGGGCAGCGAATACCTCAGCGGCCAGTCGTCCACGGGCGAGCGGCTCTCGGGCGTGAATGCGCTGACCACATCCGCCTACTGCCCCACGTCCAAGCAGCCCGAGCTCAAGCACGCGGCCGTGAAGATCCTCAAGGCCGAGATGCCCTGGACGCTGCTGGCCCTGGCCTGGCTGCCCGGCGACCAGGCCCTGGCCGTGCGCGAGGCCCTGGCGGCGCTGATGGAGGAATTTCCGTTCGCCAGCTGCGTGCCCTTCAGCAACAACACCCCGCTATCGGAGCCGGACCGCGAGCGCAGCGGCGTGCTGCTGCGCGCCGCTGCGCACGAGGCGCCGCCCGATGCCACCCTCGAGCGCATCGAGGCCCTGCTGGGCCTGGCCGGCAGCGACACCGTGCGCTACGCCGACAGAAAACGCGGCCAGCGCCGCGCGGCCCGCCTGGCCCGGCGTGGCGATGGTGCCAGCACGCTGGAAGCCATCGTGCTCGCGGGCGACACCAGTGCCCAGGGCTGGATCAAGACCCTGCTGCAGGAAGAACTGCCCGCACAGACCTACGGCCGCCTGCTGCTGGTGCCCAGCGCCAAGGCCCCGGTGGCGGTGCAGTCGCGCGGCAAGACCGTGTGCACCTGCTTCAACGTCACCGACGCGGCCATTACCGGCCAGCTGGCGCAGTGCCACGGCACCGACGACGAGCGCCTGGCCCAGTTGCAGGGCGCGCTGCGCTGCGGCACCAACTGCGGCTCGTGCCTGCCCGAGCTCAAGCGCATGGTGCGCGCCACAGGCCCCCTGGCCACCAAGTCTGCGACCACCATCGCCATAGCCGCCATATAACCAAAAGTTCGCTGGGTTGCGAGAAAATACCCAGCCCCACTCCAAAGAGCCATCTGCCACCACCATGGGCATCAGCCAGTACATCAATGAAATCGGCCGCGGCCCCCGCGGTGCCAAGCCGCTCACGCGCGAGCAGGCCACGGACCTGTTCGGCCAGGTGCTGGACGGCACGGTGACCGACCTGGAGATCGGTGCCTTCTGCCTGGCCATGCGCATCAAGGGCGAGACGGCAGAGGAGATGTGCGGCTTCCTCGATGCCACGCACGCCCGCATGGCCCTGCTGCCGGCCGGCGAGCGCCCGCTGGTCGTACTGCCCAGCTACAACGGCGCGCGCAAGCTGCCCGTGCTGACCCCGCTGCTGGCCCTGCTGCTGGCGCGCGCGGGCCAGCCCGTGTTGCTGCACGGCATGCGCACCGAGGCACGGCGCATCCTGGCCTCCGACGTGCTGGAGGCCCTGGGCACGCCCGCACTTACCGCACCGCGCCAGGTCGCTGCCGGCGAGGTGGCTCACATCCACACGCAACTGCTGCACCCCGGGCTGGCACGGTTGCTGGCGGTGCGCGAGGCCGTGGGCCTGCGCAATGCCGGGCACAGCGCGGTGAAGCTCATGAACCCCTGCTCCGGCGCCGCCGTGGTGGTCACCAGCTACACGCACCCCGAGTACTTCGAGATGCTGCAAAACCCTTTCAGCGCCATGGGCATGAACGCCCTGCTCTCGCGCGGGCTCGAGGGCGAGGTGGCGGCCGATCCGCGCCGCACACCCCGTTACGACGCCTTCATCGGCGGGGTGCACCATGTGCTGCAGGAGCAGGAGCCCGGCACCGCGAGCGAGGTGCCCGGCCTGCCCACCGAGATCGACGTGGCCACCACCGCCGACTACACCCGCCGCGTGCTCGCGGGCGAGCTGCCCGTGCCCCCTGCGCTGGCGCGCCAGGTGGAACATATCTTGCACGTCACCGCTCAAACAGCCACACCCGCCCTGCCGGAGACACAGCCATGAACCGCCCCACGCATCCATCCCCGACGACCACCCCGCGCCCGCACCTGGGCACCGGTGGCTCCTGCACCCTGGTGGGCGCGGGGCCGGGCGATCCGGAGCTGCTCACGCTCAAGGCGCTCAAGGCCATCCAGGCTGCCACCGTGCTGCTGGTGGACGACCTGGTGAGCGATGCCATCGTGGCCTACGCTGCGCCCACGGCGCGCATCGTGCACGTGGGCAAGCGCGGCGGCTGCAAGAGCACGCCGCAGGCTTTCATCGAAAAGCTGATGCTGATGGCCGTGAACGAAGGCGAGAACGTGGTGCGCCTCAAGGGTGGCGACCCCTTCATCTTCGGCCGCGGCGGCGAAGAGGTGGAGCACCTGCGCGCGGCGGGCGTGCCGGTCACGGTGATCAACGGCCTCACCGCGGGCCTGGCAGGCCTGACCTCGCTGGGCGCACCGCTCACGCACCGCGAGCATGCCCACGGCGTGGTCTTCGTCACCGGCCATGCCAAGCCGGGTGATGCGGGCACCGACTGGCGCCAGTTGGCCGCCACGGCGCGCGACGCCAAGCTCACGCTGGTGATCTACATGGGCGTGAGCGGTGCGGCCACCATCGGCCAGGAACTGCTTACCGGCCTGCCGGCGGCCACGCCCGTGGCCATCATCCAGCACGCCAGCCTGCCGCAGCAGCGCCATGCCGTGACCACCCTCGGCGAGATGCACGCCACCATCGCGCGCGAGGGGCTGGCCAGCCCTTCCGTGATCGTGGTCGGCGACGTGGTGCAGGGCATCGCAGTAGCGGCCCTGCCGCAGCAGCCGGTGGGTTTGCGCGCCGCCTGAGCGCCCCCCTCTTCCAACCCTATTTCAGCAGACCCTTGCGAGTCCTTCGCAAGGCGTTTGCGCGCCTGTACACCAGGGCCTGCGGCACGCTACCGGGGCAAGAAGCAGGCCTTCACTGGCCCGGGTATTGCTTGTTGAACAGCGACAACCCGATGGCAACCACACAGGATCACACCATGGCCGCCTACCCTCTTTCCGCTGCCCGCAGCAACCTGCCCGTTCCCACCACCACCGCATCGCGCGATGGCGACATGTCCCTGGTCAACCTGGCGGCACGCCAGCGCATGCTGTCGCAGCGCATGGTGCTGCAGACCGTGCTGGCCACGCGCGGCAGCGGCCTGCACCTGAAGGCGGCACGCAGCTCGCTGGCGCTGTTCAGCGACAGCCATGCGCGGCTGGTGGACACGCCGCGCCACCTCGATGCGGCCATGGGCGAGCGCATCCGCACGACCTACCACGGCGCCACCGGTGTGGGCCCGACCATCGAGGCCTTCATGGAGCAGGTGGATCGCACCCTGGAGCTGGCCGAACGGCAGAGCCCCCGCGTGGAAGAAGCCCTGGCGCGGCTGGTGGAGATCACCGATGGCGCGCTCGAAGCACTGAACACGGCCACCACTGCCTTCGACCAGATCGGCAAGGCCAAATCCGAGACGCTGATGAAGGAGTTGGCGGGCATCGTCGCCTCCATCCAGACCGTGGCGCGCGAGGCCAAGGTAGTGAGCTTCAATGCCCAGGTGATGGCCGCGCGCGCGGGCCAGCATGGCCGCGAGTTCGCGGTGGTGGCCAATGTGCTCTCGGGCATCACCAACGAGATCGATGGACTGTCGCTGCAGGCCGTGTCGCTGGCAGGGCGCAACCGCTGAAGCGCGCCACGTTCAGACGTTGGTGAAGCCACCCTCTGGTGCCGGATGCGGGATCGACCAGCCGAAGTAGACCTCCACCTCGGTGATGCGGCCGTTGCGGGTGGTCACCACCTCGGTGTTGCGAAAGCGCCCGCCGCCCTCGCGCGTGCCCTCGTAGGTGACGAAAACGATGTGGCCCTGCTGGACCAGGTGAATGAACTGGAAGCCGCTGATGGCCTCGCTGTTGGGCCAGCAGCGCGCGAAGTAGGTGGCGCGGTCGATGCGGTTGTCGAGCGGGCTGGAGAAATGGAAGTCGTCGTCGAGCAGCGCCTCGATGGCCTCGCGGTCCTTGCGGACGTAGGCCTCGTAGCTGGCGCGCACCAGCGCTGTGGCATCGTTCATGGTGGCTTGTCTCCCCATCGGGCAGGAACGCGTGGGCGCCCCCAAAGATACAAGGCTACCCCTGCGCGCGCAGGGGCCTGTTAGCACATGTTCTCGGCCCGTTCGCCGGATGGGGGCTCAGGCGGCCACAGGGGCCGGCACGGGCGCACTGCGCGCCTGCTCAAAGCGAGCGGCCAATTCCTTGCGCAGGGTCTTGCGCATCACGGCGGCATCCCAGCGGCGGCGCTCGTCGGCGGTGGAAGGAGACAGCGCAGGCACCTGCACGGGCTTGCGCGCCTCGTCCACCGCCACCATGGTGAAGAAGCAACTGTTCACATGCCGCACCACCTGGGAGCGGATGTCCTCGGCCACCACCTTGATGCCGATCTCCATCGACGAGGAGCCGGTGTAGTTGACGCTGGCCAGGAAGGTCACCAGCTCGCCTACGTGGATGGGCTGCAGGAACATCACCTGGTCCACGCTCAGCGTGACCACGTAGCAGGCCGAGTAGCGGCTGGCGCACGAGTAGGCCACCTGGTCGAGCAGCTTGAGGATGGCGCCGCCGTGGACGTTGCCGGAAAAGTTGGCCATGTCGGGCGACATGAGCACGGTCATGCTCAGCTGGTGCGAGGGGATGTTCATGGACCCCGATTTTACGTGCGATGGCGGTTACACAAGGATGCACAAGGCCCCGCTACACTCGCGACACACAAAGCCAACACAAGCCTGGGCAATACGCCACGACCCGGGCGCAGAGGGGTAGAACATGCTCGAAATCGACAAGCTCAACGAATTCACCGAAAGCCATGGTGCGCTGCGCACCGGGCGCGGGCTGGTCTCGGGGGTGATTGCGCTCACGCTGGCCATCCTGTGCTTTCTGGGGGTACTGGCCTTCCATTTCCCCGAGTACCTGACCACGCCGCAACTGCGCAAGAGCTACGACGTGGCCGTGATCCGCTACATCATGCTGGCGGCCATGGCCATCGCAGGCGGCATCTCGCTGGTCAACATCATCTTCAACCGCTCGCGCTGGCTGGCCACCTTCGCCTTCGCCACCGTGGCGCTGGCCGCCATCCTGGGCGGGCACAAGGTGGAGGTGGACCCGAACTTCCCCGACAACACGCCCTACATCGGCCTGGACTGGTTCATCCTGGACCTGCTGGGCAGTTCGCTGATCTTCATCTTCGTCGAGAAGCTGTTCGCGCTGCGCAAGGACCAGCCCATCTTCCGCGAGGAGTGGCAGACCGACTTCCACCACTTCATCGTGAACCACATGGTGGTGGGCTTCGTGCTGCTGGCCACCAACCTGGTGGTGCACAAGTTCTTTGGCTGGGCAGCCAGCGACGGCGTGCGCGGCTGGGTCCAGGGGCTGAACTTCTGGGTGGCGCTGTTCCTCATCATCCTGGTGGCCGACCTGGTGCAGTACTGGACGCACCGCGCCTACCACGAGGTGCCCGTGCTGTGGCGCCTGCATGCCGTGCACCACAGCGTGAAGAGCATGGACTGGATGGCCGGCTCGCGCCAGCACATCCTGGAACTGCTGATCACCCGCACCCTGGTGCTGGCCCCCATCTACGTGCTGGGCTTTTCCAAGGAGGTGATCGACGCCTACATCGTGGTCGTGGGCTTCCAGGCTGTGTTCAACCATGCCAACGTGAGCGTGCGCCTGGGGCCGCTGCGCTATGTGCTGGTCACGCCCAACTTCCACCACTGGCACCACAGCCAGGACCAGGAGGCGCTGGACAAGAACTATGCGGCGCACTTCGCCTTCCTGGACTACCTGTTCGGCACCGCCGTGAAGAGCACCAAGCTCTGGCCCGAGAAGTACGGCGTACTGGGCGACTACGTGCCCAACGGCTTCATCAAGCAGTTCAAGTTTCCGTTCACCTGGAAGGGCTGAGCGCACCTCCGCCGGGTGCCTCCCGGCTTACAAATGAGGCGCAAAGCAACGCACCACCCCTTTCCACAGGGGCGTGCAGGCGCCTTGATTAAGAATGATTGTCATTTAAAAGTTACAATCAAGGCAATCAACCAGCCACGCCGTGCTCCCTCCCGTTGTTGCAGCGCTGCCAGCCAGTTACCTGCTTTCAAACTAGAGGAGTGCTCCATGTCCGTTTTCCGTAGGCAGCCCGTCTGCCGCCTGCACCCGTTGGCGCTGGCCGCCATCGCCACCGTCCTGGCGGGCGCAGCCCAGGCCCAGGATGCCGCGCCTGCAGCCGCTGGCGACCAGATCACCGCCCCCAAGGCCCTGGACAGCGTCACCGTGTCGGGCTCGCGCGAAAGCGCCTCCACGCGCCTGCAGCTGACCGCACGCGAAACGCCGCAGTCCACCACCACGGTGACGCGCGAGCAGATCGAGCGCCAGTCGCTGACCAGCATCGACGCCGTGCTGCGCAACGTGAACGGCGTGGCCGTGAGCTTCTATGACACGCAGCGCCCGCTGTACTACGCACGCGGTTTCCAGATCACCGACTTCCAGATCGACGGCCTGCCCTCGTACAGCAGCAGCACCAACCAGGAGTTCGACACCGCCCTGTACGAACGCATCGAGGTCGTGCGCGGGGCCAACGGCATCCTGACCGGCGTGGGCGTGCCCTCGGCCACCATCAACATGATACGCAAGCGCCCGCAGCGCGAGCTCGCGGCCTCGGTGGCGCTCACCGCCGGCTCGTGGAACCTGTACCGCGGCGAACTGGACATCAACGCCCCGCTGAACAAGGACGGCAGCGTGCGCAGCCGCCTGGTGCTCGCGCCGCAGAAGAAGGACAGCTTCCGCGACCGCTACTCCGAGGACAAGACCGCGCTGCTCGCCGCCATCGAGGCCGACGTCGGTTCGTCCACAGTGGTCACGCTGGGCTACCAGCGCCAGGCCAACGAGCCCAAGGCACCGATCTGGGGCACCATCCCCCGCTTTGCCGTGGACGGCTCGCCCATCGATCTGCCCACGTCCGTGAGCTTCTCTCCCCCCTGGACGCGCTGGGAGCGCACCTCGGGAACGCTGTACGCCACGCTGGAGCACCAGCTCAATGACGACTGGAGCGTGAAGGCGGCCCTGAACCACACCGAGGGCGATACCTTCAGCCTGCGCACCTATGGCTATGGCCGCACCGTCTCGCTGGCGCCCTTCATCAACCCCACCACGGGCGCCGGCACCACGCTGTACGCGGCCGTGGGTGGCGCCAGTGAAAAACAGGACACGGTGGATGCCTACCTGTCGGGGAAGTTCGACCTGGGTGGCCGCAAGCACGACCTGATGGTGGGCGTGAGCTCCACGCGCATCGCCACGCGCACCGATGGCTACAGCTCGGTGGCCAACTGGAGCTACGTGATCCCCAACATCTACACCTGGGACGGCAATGCGCCCGAGCCCGTGTACTCCAAGACCGGCGCCTGGCGCACCCAGATCACGCAGCAGACGGGGCTGTTCGCCTCGGCGCGCTGGCGCGTGGCCGAGCCGCTGTCGCTGCTCACCGGCGTGCGCCTGACCGACTGGCACCGCCACAACGACACCTATGGCACCACCGGCGCCTACGCTGGCAAGAGCGCCGTCCAGGACGAGAACCGCAAGGTCACGCCCTACGTCGGCGCGGTGTACGACATCACGCCCACGCTGTCGGCCTACGCCAGCTACACGCGCATCTTCAACCCGCAGAACTACAAGGACCGCAACAACAACCCGTTGTCGCCCGTCATCGGCAGCAATGCCGAGGCCGGTCTGAAGGCCGAGCTGCTGGACCGCCGCATCCAGGCGCACTTCGCGGTGTTCCAGACCAAGCAGGACAACTACGGCGTGCGCGATGGTGCCATCACCACGCCGCTGCCCGACGGCACCCTGCCCTATGTGGCGGTCAACGGCACCAGGTCCACCGGTTTCGAGCTGGAGTTCGCGGGCATGGCCACCAACCAGTGGCGCGTGAGCGCGGGCCTCACGCGCGCCAAGGTCACGCGGGCACCCACGGACCTGATCTACGCCAACCTGCCCGAGTACCTGCTGCAGCTGGGCACGGACTACCAGTTCGCGGGCGCGCTGGCCCCGCTGTCGGTGGGTGGCAACCTGGTCTGGCAAAGCTCGGTCGAAGGCTTCAACATCCCGCACCCGAGCGGTACGGTGACCGTGAAGCAGTCGCCCACGGCCATCCTGGGACTGCGCGCCTCCTGGAAGTTCAGCCCCAAGCTAAGCGCCACCCTGGCCGTCAACAACGTGACGAACAAGAAGTACTGGGCCAACCTGGACTACGGCAACTACAGCGACCCCCGCAACGTGAGCTTAACAATGCGCGCTGCATTCTGATCCAGGCCGGCATGCGCAGCACCGCCGAGCCCGGCCACCCCGCCGGCCGCTGGTACACCAGTCACCATGCGTGGCTGGTGGGCTGGCTGCAGCGCAGGATGGGCTGCCCGCACGGTGCCGCGGACCTGGCGCAGGACACCTTCCTGCGCGTGCTCACGGCGCGCGAAGTGGAGCAGGTGGCGGAGCCCTGTGCCTTCCTGACCACGCTGGCCAAGCGGGTGCTGTTCACCCATTGGCGCCGGCGCGAGCTGGAGCAGGCCTATCTGCAGGCGCTGGCCGAACTACCGCTGGCCACGGCGCCTTCGGTAGAGGACATGGCGTTGCTGCACGAAGCGTTGCAAGCCATCGACCAGCGCCTGGCCGGCCTGCCCGCCAAGGTGAAGCAGGCCTTTCTGCTGCACCGCATCGACGGGCTGACGCATGTGCAGATCGCCGCGGAGATGAGCGTTTCGGTGGCCAGCGTGGAGCGCTATGTGAAGCAGGCCTACCTG
>NZ_JBKDTZ010000123.1:0-3198 GCF_046339755.1 Acidovorax sp.
CTGCAGACGTCACCATCGATGCCAACTACACCAGCCGGGTGCTGAGCATTACCACGGGCTCGACGGTGACGCTGGATGGCCTGGTGATCACGCATGGATCGCTTTCGGGTGTCGGGGGGAATGGCGGCACACTTAGCACCGATGGCGGCAATGCACTCGGCGCAGGCATCTCTAACGCGGGAACTCTGACCATCAACAACACCAGTGTGACGGCCAACGGCGCAGCTGGGGGTGGAGGTGGCGGCGGGCAAGCAACCTCTTACTTCGGTGGCGGCGGTGGTGGTGGTGGGCCGTTGATCAACGGTGGCAACAAGGGGACGGGTGCCACAGGAGGCAACGTAGGCCCTGCAACCGGAGAGTATGCAGGCAGTGCCGGAGTGCTCGGCGCCGGAGGTTATGGCGGCGGTTTCGGGACTGCCTCAGGCAACATGGGTGGACGCGGAGGGGCCGCCACCGGCGGCGCTGGTGGCGTAGGTACAAGCAGTTACTCCAATGGCGGCAGCGGTGCTACCGCTCAAAGTGGCTCGCTCACTGTGGGCGGCGGTGGCGGCGGGTCCGGCTGGGATGGTGTGGGCAAAGCCGGCGGCATGGGCGTAGGCGGCATCTACAACGCTGCCACTGGCACCATTGCCGTCATCGGCACCTCAGCCATTACCAACAACGTGGGCGCGGGCGGCGGCGGCGGCGGCGGCAGCGGCACGGGAAGCAATAACGAAAATGGCGGCTCCGGGGGCCTCGGTGTGGGGGGCGTCTACAACCTGGGCACCTTCAAGATCACCACCGCCAACTATGGGCTCATGTCCAACAACGTCGGTGTCAGCGGCAGCGGCGGGCTGGAGGGCGGCACCGGTACCACAGGCACGGTGCCCACGGCCGTCACGCATGTCGGAGGCACGGGCACGACCGACCTGGCCTACGTTCCCCCGCCCACCATCACCAGCGCCACCTACGACGCGGCCTCCGGCGCCCTCTCGGTCACCGGCACCAACCTGACCGCCGGCGACATCATCGCCCTGAACAAGATCACCATCAGCGGCGAGGGCGGCCTCTCACGTGTCCTGACCAGCGGCACCACCACGGCCACCAACGCCACCACATTCAACGTCACGCTCAACGCGGCCGACCGGGCCGCCATCAACCAGTTCATCAACAAGGACGGCACCACGTCCACCGGCGGCACCGCCTTCAACCTGGCGGCCGCGGATGACTGGAACACCAATGTGACCGCCGGCAACACGGCCGATGCGACCAATGCCATCACGGCCAGCAATGTGGCCGTCCCCGCCGTCACCAGCGCCACCTACGATGCCGCCACCGGCACCCTGGTGGTCACGGGCACCAATTTTGTCCGGCTCAACGGCGCCAACAACGACATCGATCTCACCATGCTCACCTTGGCCGGCGAGGGCGGAGCCAGCCGCACGCTGACCACCACCAACGTGGAGATCACCGACGGCACCTCGTTCACCGTCGTGCTCAACGCCGCCGACAAGGCCGCCTTCAACCTGATCGCCAACAAGGACGGCACGGTTTCCACCTCCGGCACCACGTTCAACCTCGCCGCTGCCTCCAACTGGGCAGCAGGGGCCGCGCCCGGCGGGGCCGACCTTTTGAACGGCGTCACGGTCTCCAACGTGGCGGCGCCCACCATCACCAGTGCGACCTACAACGCCTCCACGGGATCGCTGGTGGTCACCGGCACAGGTTTCCTCAAGTTCAACGGCGCCAACAACGACATCGACACCAGCAAGCTGAGCTTTGTCGGCGAAGGTGGGGTAAGCCACGGGCTGACCAGCTCCAGCGTGGAGGTCACCGACGGCACCACCTTCACCGTCGCCCTCAACGCCGCCGACAAGCAGGCCATCAACCAGATCGCCAACAAGAGCGGCACCAGCTCCACCGGCGCCATCACCTACAACCTGGCCGCCGCCGAGGACTGGGCCCGCGGCGCCGACCCTGCCGTGGTGATCGCCGACACCTTGGGCAATGGCATCACGGTCTCCAACGTGGCCGTGCCCACCATCACCAACGTCACCTACGACGCCAGCAACGGCACCCTGGTGGTCACGGGCACAGGTTTCCTCAAGCTCAATGGCGCCACCAATGACGTCGACGTCAGCAAGCTGACCATCACAGGCCAGGGCGGCGCACCCTACCCGCTGACCACGTCCAGCGTGGAGATCACCTCCGACACCCAGTTCACCATCGTGCTCTCCGGCACTGACCAGGCCGGCCTGCGCACCCTGGTCAACGCCAACGGCACGCAGTCCTCGGGCGGCACCACCTACAACCTGGCCGCCAACGAAGACTGGGCTGCCGGCGCCGATGCCGCAGTCGTCGTCGCCGACCTCACGGGCAATGGCATCACCGTCTCCAATGTGGTCTCGCCCACCCTCACTTCGGCCACCTACGATGCCGCCACCGGCACCCTGTTGGTGACGGCCACCGGCATGCTCACGGGCGATGCCATCGACGCCACCAAGCTGACACTCACCGGCCAGGGCGGCAGCTTCGCACTGACCGCAGACACCGCCAACACCACCGCCACGAGCGCCACCGCCTTCACGCTCACGCTCGGCGCCGCCGACAAGCTGGCCGTCAATGGCATCCTGAACAACAACGGCACCGCCGCCGCACACGCCACGGTCTTCAACCTGGCCGGGGCCACGGGCTGGAACTCCACGGTCAACGCGCCAGCGGACACCACCGGCAACGGCATCACGGTCTCCAACGTGGTGGCCCCCACCATCACCAGCGCCACCTACGACGGCGCCACGGGCACCCTGGTGGTCACCGGCACCGGCCTGGTCAAGACCGTGGGTGCCACCAACGACATCACCGTCAACACGCTCACCATCACCGGCGAGGGCGGTTCCTACGGCCTGTCCACCACGGCCGATGTGGAGGTCACTTCGGCCACCAGCTTCACCCTCACCCTCAGCGGTGCCGACATCGCTGCCGTCAACGCCCTGCTCAACAAGAACGGCACCAGCTCGGCCGGCAACGCGACCTACAACATCGCCGCCGCCGACGACTGGAACAGCGCCATCACCGGCGCCAGCATTGCCGACCTCACGGGCAACGCCATCACCGTGTCCAATGCCGCCCCCGGCATCCAGTCGGCCAGCTACAACGCCAGCACCGGCGTGCTCACCGTCGCCGCGCTGAACATCGTCGCTGGCGATGGTATCGATGTCA
>NZ_JBKDTZ010000124.1:0-3170 GCF_046339755.1 Acidovorax sp.
CTTAAAGGAGTCCGCTGGCTTTCACTGCGGAGGCAAGTCAGGCCGCCACCGCCGTACCCAGCTCGAAACGCAGCGACGTTCCCAGCGCAGCACTGGCACGCGCCAGCGTTGCCAGGGTGACGCTTGTGTCCTTCTCGTCCAACAAGCGGTTCACGACCATGCGACTCGTATGCATGCGCGCGGCCATCTCAGTCTTGGTGACCTTTTGAGCCTTCATGGACTGCGCAATCTGCCAGGCGATGACCCGCTTCACAGCAGCGGCCATGGCCTCTTCTCGCAAACCATCCTCGTCGAGAAAGTCATCAAAATCGGTGCCGATGTGCTTGTTCATCATGAGCTCCTACAGCTTCTTTAGGCGATTTCGGGCGGTCTTCAACTCGTTGTCCGGCGTCTTCTGAGATTTCTTCACAAAGCCGTGTAGCAGCACCATCTGCCCGCCCTTCGCGGAGAACAGCACGCGCGCAATGCCGTCGGCAATATCGCAGCGCACTTCCCATAACCCCGGCTCCATCTTGCGCACCAGCGGCATGCCCAAGGGCCACCCGTATTGGACAGTCTTGATGTCGATGCCGATGGTCTTTCGATCTTCCACCGTCAACTCGCGCAACCACTCCCGCACAGGTTCGGTGCCGGCCTCGGTGCGAAAAAAGACAACCGAGAGTATTGGCTCGTCCATGCGGCAATGGTATCAAAATAAATACGCTCTTGTGCGAGCAGAGCTGGGGCCAATCACAATGCACAGCGAAATACCCCGAGTGTCTGCTCTGCTCGACCCGCCCTTCTGGCACAGGCCATCACCGCTCGAATGTGCTTGCGGCATCGCTCAGCAACAATGTGAAAACGCATCACCAGCAAATCAAGAATCGCCCGCCCGCGCACCAACTGTTGTTCGACTCCGAAGTGCGCAAGCCAGTGCACGACTGCGGTCGGTGGGTGCAGGCTGGGGACAATGAGCGACTGCGGGTGTGTCATGCCCTGCCACCGCATCGCCGCCATCATCCATGCCACGACGGCGGCGTCGCTGGCACAAGCGGCCACGGTGCCACTGGCTGGCTCAAAGCTGTGGCTGATGCGCAGAATCGCCGCAGTCGCACGAGCGCCGATGGAGCGGCGGGCGCGCCGCAGCAACGCCTTGATCAGCACCTCGCAATCAAACAGCAGGTCGCGCGTCGTGTGCTCAACTGGCGAACCATAGGGGGGCAACCTGCGCGCATCAGCACCCAGGATTAAACGGCCAATCAAGATGCTGTGCCGACTTGGATAGCTTTGCGTACGCGGCTCTGTGGCTGGCGCACGTCGCCGTGGCCGCCTCAGCGGTGTGACCTCTGCCTGCACGTCCCACGACCATTCGATTGGTGGCACGAGGATGGGCAGAACCATGGTTTCACCTACCCACTTTGGGTGCTCTCGCGCACCGTCTGTCGCGAGGCCACATAGCCGGAATCACGAACGGCGCGCTCCCAGTGCCCCTCCGTCGGCTCAAAGCCCAGCGTGTCCCACAGGGGGCCGTTAAGCAGAACCGTCTCCACAGCACGCGTGAAGTAGTCCATAGGAACCTCAACAGCCCCGGGCAGCTGAGAGCGTGCATGGGCGTGGACAAATGCTGCCCACAAGCCATGAGCGTGTTGCGCCAGCCGCATGCCTGCGCCATAGGCTTGCGGGTAGAAAAACTCGGCAAAAGTCGCACCCCCATCCTCCGGGTAGCGGCTGATGTCGTAGCTGGCCAGGCAGGTCGCCGCGTCTTCGGCTCGCGCGATGCCGCGAAATTGGAGCTGCTCGATCATGAAACGAGCGACGATCTGCTCGTCACCGGAGAGCTGGTATTGGGCTTTCTGTGCCAGCAGCTGCGGCTGACCGACCAGGAACGTGATGAGGTGGATACCGTGGCGGGCCAACTGGTCGTGGACGTCGCGCAGCCATTCGAGTCCATGTTTTGAGAGACGCTGCGCCTCATCGCACATCAACACAACAATGTGACCCGCGTGCACCTGAGCCTGCTCGGTGATTCGGCACAGCAGCGCAAATCGTTTGTCGGAAATCGACTTCGGTAGTGGCTGGCGGACTCCCGCTGCTGACAGCAAACTGTTGAAAAAGGGGCCTTCGAAATCCGAACGGTGGTGCTCACACGAGAGACGCAAAACCACGATGTCCGGCCGGTGCTTGGCCAGGTGAAGGGTCAGATAGTCGATGGCCTGGGTCTTCCCGATCCGAGGCCTCGCATACACCAGTGCACCGGGGATCAGCACGCGGACGCAGTGCTCAACCAGATCGACGAAGGATTCGATGGCTGCCGTGGCAACCCGATAGTGGCGCCGCGCCAGCGGATGGGTCTGGAGTGAGAGGCTGCCACCGGTCTTGGCGGGCAGCACAGTTGTTCGCGCCCGTGCCGTGTCGGCAGGTGCAGGTGATGGGTTCGATGCCATGGTGGCTCCTACTCAGTACACCTGCCCGGGCTCGATCCGAAGTTTTCTGGGCTTCACGGGGCAGATGGGCAGTTGAGCGGCCAGTACTTCCGGCAGGCTGTTGCCGATTGAGGTGGAATCCGATACAGGATCATGGGTGGGGGCGATTTTGATCTGACGCGCGCGCTCGTGCTGCACACGTGCAACGTCATTGGCGGCCCGCTTGCGCTTGGTGGCCTCGCGTTTGCGCAGATGGAGAAACGCCTCGATCGGGTCCTCTCCCATCGCGAAATTCAGCTCACGCTGACGCTTGGCCTTGTAAAAGGCCTGCCGCAACCACTGTGAATGGCGTTCGGTGCGCCAGGCACCGCTGGCCAACAGCGGCTCGAGAATTTCGCCGTCTGCGGTCGTGGCCAGCACGGTGCGCAGTTCGGTCGGGTCAACGTGGACACGCAGGTGCTCGCCAAGCAAGCTGGGCCGGCGAGTGAGTTGGTCGCTGGTGTAGCGCACGTGCAGGTAGCTGATGTGCGCCCGCTCGCCGCGAGCCAGGTTGCCGCGCACTCGGAACAGCAGTGGGTCGTGCAGCAGCTGCGGGTGCTTTCGCAATGTAGGGTGCAGCCTTCGAAGTGAGATCGGCTCAGTGCGAATGCCCGCCAATTGCTGGTGCATTGCCTCCAATGGCGTGAGTCCACCCAATCCCGCGTGAGGCGTGCCGTGGTAGTTCCAGATCGTCATCGCGAGCAATTCCTCGAGCTCCTGGGCAGTGAC
>NZ_JBKDTZ010000125.1:0-3134 GCF_046339755.1 Acidovorax sp.
GTGCAGGCCGGCGTCACGCGCGGGCAGCTCAATGCCGCGCTGGCGGGCACGGGCTTCTTCTTCTCGGTGGACCCGGGGGCCGATGCCTCCATCGGCGGCATGGTGGCCACCGCAGCATCCGGTACCAACACCGTGCGCTACGGCACCATGCGCGACAACCTGGTGAGCCTGACGGTGGTGACCGCGAGCGGCGAGGTGGTGCGCACCGCCTCGCAGGCACGCAAGAGCGCGGCGGGCTACAACCTCACGCAGCTTTACTGCGGATCGGAAGGCACGCTGGGCCTGATCACCGAGGCCACGGTGCGCCTGCACCCGCACCCCGAGGCCTGCGCCGCGGCGGTGGTGCACTTCCCCACGGTGCGGGCGGCGGTCGATTGCGTGATCGATTCGATCCAGATGGGCGTGCCGCTGGCGCGCGCGGAAATGCTCGATGCGCTGACCCTGCGTGCCGTCAACGCCCACAGCCGCACCACGCTGAGCGAGAACCCCACGCTGTTCCTGGAGTTCGTCGGCAGCCAAGCGCAGATCGACGCGCAGTCGGACACCGTGCGCGAGATCGCCGCCAACCACGGTGGCGGTTCCTTCGAGTGGGCGCTCCGGCCCGAAGAACGCTCACGCCTGTGGACGCCGCGCCACCATGCCTACTTCGCCTGCCTGCAGCTCAAGCCCGGCAGCCGCAGCCTGACCACCGATGCCTGCGTGCCGCTGTCCTCCCTGGCGCAGTGCATTGCCGAAACCCAGGCCGACGTGGCGCAGCATGGCCTGCTGGCGCCGGTGTTCGGCCATGTGGGGGACGGCAACTTCCACTGCCTGGTGCTGGTGAACCCCGAGAGCGCCGCAGAGAACGCCGCCGCCGAGGCCTTCAGCCACCGCCTGGTGCAGCGCGCGCTGCACCATGGCGGCACCTGCACGGGCGAGCACGGCGTGGGCCTGCACAAGCAGCACTACCTGGCCGAAGAACACGGCCCGCACGGCGTGGCGCTGATGCGTGCCATCAAGCAGGCGCTGGACCCGCACAACATCTTCAACCCCGGCAAGGTCGTTGCGGCGGCCGGCCCGGATCACCACCCCCAATGAGGAGACCCACCATGACGAAATGGATGCAATGGCTGCTGCCCGCCGCCGCACTCGCTACCCTGGCCGGCTGCGGCGGAGACGGGGATCCGCCGATGCAACTGGCCGAGAAATGCCCCACCCTGCAGGGCAAGATGCTGGGCGGCGGCAGCGTGGTCATCGACGACGCCCGGCTGGCCGCTGCGGCACCGCCCCAGCCCGAGTACTGCGTGGTGACAGCGCGCTTCAAGGACTCGGCCCTGCGCTTCGAGGCCCGCCTGCCCACCACGGGCTGGAACGGAAAGCTCGCCTTCCTGGGCGGTGGCGGCTTCGACGGCGCCATGCCCACGGCCGCCGCGGCGCAGTTCAGCGAATCCATACTCACCGAGCGCTACGCGACCATCGGCACCAATGGCGGCTACGACTATCCACCACCGCGCGACCTGGGCTACTTCAAAGGCGAGTTCGCGCTCGATGCCGCCAAGCTGCTCGACTTCGCCCAGCAGTCGGAGCACCGGGCCCTGCAGCCGGGCAAGGAGGTCATGGCGCAGTTCTTCGGCAAGCCGCCTGCGCGCAGCTACTTCGAGGGCTGCTCCATGGGTGGCCATGACGCGCTGATGCAGGCGCAGCGCTTCCCGGAGGATTTCGACGGCATCGTCGCGCGGGCGCCAGCAGGCAATGTGATGGGGCTGTTCATGCAGTTCAACCGCATCGCCCGCCAGGTCCAGAGCCCTGGCGGCGCGCTGAACCCGGCCAAGCAGAGCCTGTTGGCCACTGCGGTGCTGGCGCAGTGCGATGGCCTCGATGGGCTGAGCGACGGCATCATTGCCCGGCCCGCTGCCTGTCGCTTCGACGCCAAGGCCTTGCGCTGCACCGGCGGCGGCGATACCGGCGACAGCTGCCTGTCGGATGCGCAGATCGCCACCGTGCAGACCGTCACCTCGCCCATCGCCACGGCCAACGGTGCCTGGTCGCACCCCGGCTACCCGTTCGGCGCCGAGAACTCGCCCAAGGGCTGGGGCGAGTACATCTGGCCCCAGGCCAGCCTGGGCGGCGCCTCGGCGCAGGGCCTGTTCTCGGACGGCTTCATCCGCTCCTTCATCGCGCGCGATGCCTCCTTCGACACCACCATCTGGAACCCCGAGCAGTGGCTGGCGCGCATGGACACCATCGGCGGCCTGTTCGGTGCGACGGACTCGAACCTCGCCGCGCTGCACGCGCGGGGCGCCAGGCTGATCCTGTGGAACGGCACGACCGATACTTCGGTGAGCGCGCTGGACACTGCCCGCTACTACGATCAGGTGGTCTCCACACTGGGCCAGCGCAAGGCCGATGAAGCGGTCGAACTGTTCCTCGCGCCGGGGGTGGGCCACTGCTTCGGCGGTGCCGGGCCCGACAAGGTGGACCTGCTGCAGGCCATGGCCACCTGGGTCGAGCAAGGCGTGCCGGCCTCGCAGCAAAAGCGGGTGCTGCGCAAGGTCGAGGCTTCGGGTGCGACCACCATGTCCCGGCCGATGTGCAGGTACCCGGCCTACCCGCGCTACAAGGGCACGGGCAACGCCAGCGAGGCGGCCAGTTTCGACTGTGTGACCGACTGACTGACCGAGCGGGGGCGCGGCGGCCGGCGGCGCCCTCCCTACAATGGCCTGCCGCCCCTGGCCTGCAGGGAGGGCGGCCGGAGATTTGCCGATGGAATTGCGCCAGTTCAAGTATTTCGTGGCCATCGTGGATTGCGGCAGCCTGTCGCGCGCGGCCCAGCAGCTCTATGTGGCGCAGTCGGCGCTAAGCAAGCAGATGACCGAGCTCGAAGGCGAGCTGGGTACCCAGCTCCTGCTGCGCGGGCGCAACGGCGTGGCCATGACCGAGGCCGGCAAGGTGTTCTATGAATATGCCCAGGGCATCACCAAGCAGGTCCAGGACGCCCGGGCCGCCGTGCACGTGGCCGCCGATTCGGTGGTGGGCACCGTGGTGGCCGCCGTGCCGCAGAGCGTGTCGCCGATGATCGCGCTGCCGCTGATGCGCGCCGCCGCGCGCCGCTACCCCGAGGTGGTGCTGCACCTCAACGAGGAGCTGACCGGCAA
>NZ_JBKDTZ010000126.1:0-37261 GCF_046339755.1 Acidovorax sp.
CAGGCAAGACAGGGATGCCCTGGGCGCTGAAAGTATGGACGGGTCAGCGCGGTCCTGCTCTCGGACTCGCCCCTGGTGCAATGCATCCACGGGACAATGCAGGCCGGCGCACACGCTCGGCGCCAAGCTGTCCCCATGACCCCCCAGACCCTGCTCACCGCGCTGCTGCCCCTGATGGCCGACCTGGCGCAAGACCTGCCTGAGGCCGAGCGCCACCGGCGCCTGCTGGAGGCCCTGCGCGTGCTGCTGCCCTGCGATGCCACGGCCCTGATGCGGCTCGACGGCGAGTGGCTGGTGCCGATGGCCGTCAACGGTCTGTCGCGCGACACGATGGGGCGGCGCTTTCGTGTGGCCGAGCACCCGCGCTTCACGCAACTGCTGGCCGCCAGCGGCCCGGTGCGCTTTGCCGCCGACTGGGGCCTGCCCGACCCCTTCGACGGGCTGGTGGACGGCCTGCAAGGCCATCTGCCGGTGCACGACTGCATGGGCTGCGCGCTGCAGGTGGACGGCAGGCCCTGGGGCGTGATCACGCTGGACGCACTGGAGGTGGGCCGTTTCTCGCGCGTGGCGCAGCCCACGCTGCAGGCCTTTGCCAGCCTGGCGGCCGCCAGCGTGGCGGTAGCCACCCGCCAGCATGGCCTTGCGGCCGAGGCCGAGGGCGAGCGCCAGCGTGCCGAGACCTATGCCACCCAGGCGGCCGGCGTGCGCGGCGGGCCGCGCCAGCTTATCGGCCACAGCACGGCACACAAGCGCCTGCTCAAGGAGATCGCACTGGCCGGCCCGACCGAGCTGTGCGTGCTGATCCAGGGCGAGACCGGCACCGGCAAGGAGCTGGTGGCGCAGGCGCTGCATGCCGCATCGCCGCGCGCCAAACGCCCGATGGTCAGCATCAACTGCGCGGCCCTGCCCGACGCCCTGGTGGAAAGCGAGCTCTTCGGCCATGTGCGCGGCGCCTTCACCGGTGCCGTGGGCGAGCGGCGCGGCAAGTTCGAGCTGGCCGATGGCGGCACCCTGTTCCTCGACGAAGTGGCCGAACTGCCGCTGCCGGTGCAGGCCAAGCTGCTGCGCGTGCTGCAAAGCGGCCAACTGCAGCGCCTGGGTTCGGACCGCGAGCACCGGGTGGATGTGCGCGTGATTGCCGCGACCAACCGCGACTTGGCGCAGGAGGTGCGCGAAGGCCGCATGCGTGCGGACTTCTACCACCGACTGAGCGTGTACCCGCTGCACGTGCCGCCGATGCGCGAGCGCGGGCGCGATGTGCTGCCCATCGGAGGCTTTTTCCTGGAGGAGGCGCGCTCGCGCATGGGCCTGGGTGCCGTGCGGCTGGATACCGCGGCCCAGGCCGCCCTGCTGGCCTACGGCTGGCCAGGCAATGTGCGCGAGCTGGAACACCTGCTGGGCCGCAGCGTGGTCAAGGCGCTGGGCCGGCATGCGCAGCGCCCCCGGATCCTCACCCTCTCGGCCGAGGACCTGGACCTCGGCAATACGAACAACGCGGCCAATCCCATGGCACCACCGTCCGCACCCGAGGCGCCCGCCGGCCACCTGGGCCTGCGCGGCGCCGTGGCGCAGCTGGAGCGGCGCATGGTGCTCGACGCGCTGGCGCAGCACGGCCAGCAATGGGCACCGGCGGCGCGGGCCTTGGGCATCGACCCTGCCAACCTGGCGCGCATGGCCAAGCGCCTCGGCATAGAGCGGGCGCCTTCCTGAGCCGCCTGTTTGTTTATTCCAGCGCCGACGCGGGCCCGAAGAACTCGAAGCGCGACTGCGCATCGGGCACGCCCCCGGTGCGCAGCCCGCGGCGCACCTGCGGCATGAAGGGCTTGGGGCCGAGGACGTAGGCATCCACGTCGCGCGTGCCGCCGGGCAGCCAGCGCTCCAGCAGGTCCCCGTCGAGCCGGCCCACGGCGTGCGGCAGGCCGGGGGCGCCCTGGGTCACCTCGTCGTAGCAGTAGTAGCGCTGCAGCAGCCCCGGATGGCGCGTGGTGGCCTCTTCGATCTGCTCGCGAAAGGCATGCACCTCGCCATTGCGCGCGCAGTGGATGAAGGTCACCGGGCGCTCGGCGGCCAGCGCCTGCTCCATCAGGGCCAGGGTGGGCGTGATGCCCACGCCGCCGCTGATCAGCACCACGGGCCGCTCGCCCTCGCTCAGCACGAAGCCGCCCGACGGGGGCAGGAGGTGCAGGGTATCGCCCGCGTGCACCTGGTCATGCAGGTGGTTCGATGCCATGCCGCCCGGCTCGCGCTTGACGCTGATGCGGTAGCTGCGCCCGTTGGGCGCAGCCGACAGCGAGTAGTTGCGCCGAATGTCCCTTCCCTCCACGGTCAGGCACAGGCCGATGTACTGGCCCGGCGCAAAGTCCATGAGCGCGCCGCCATCGGCCGGCACCAAATGGAAGGACGTGATCTCCGCGCTCTCGCGCACCTTGCGCTGCACCGTGAAAGCACGCTGCCCACGCCAGCCGCCCGGTGCCACAGCCTGCGCGTCGTAGCGCGCGCGCTCGGCGTCGATCAGGATGTCGGCCAGCTGCCCATAGGCGGCCGTCCAGGCGTCCATTACCGCGTCGGTCGCCACCTCGGCGCCCAGCACGTCACGGATGGCGCGCAGCAGGCAGCGGCCGACGATGGGGTAGTGCTCGGGCAGCACCTGCAGCGCCACGTGCTTGTTCACGATCTGCGTGGCCAGCGGGCCCATGGCTTCGAGCCGATCGATGTGTTTCGCATACATCAGCACGCCATTGGCCAGCGCGCGCGGCTGGGCGCCCTTGGCCTGGTGGGTCTCGTTGAAGAAGGGCCGCACCTCGGGGTGCTCGGCCAGCAGCATCTTGTAGAAATAGGTGGTGAGCGCCTCGCCCCCTTGTTCGAGCAGGGGCACGGTGGACGAAACGATGGCGCGTTGGGAATCGGTGAGCATGGCGGGGGACACAGGAGTCGAGTGGATGAGACCCTGTAGAGTGCAACCCCCGTGCCGTCGCGCGCAGCCTTTGCGATCAATGGCTTACGTCAATCACCTGTCAAAACGACTGGCATGGGTTGCAGGTCATTTCGACCACGCACAGTCGAAATGACTGCCATGCGCCAAGGCCTGTACCAGTCCTTTATGCCTGACGGCCGCGCCGCGCGGCCAGACCTAGGCAGCAGTCGCAGAAAGTGCTGCAGCAAGGCAAGGCGAACCAACTATCGTTTGCGGTTGGAAGCAAATCCGTATCAGTCGCGACTGGGCACGTGGATGCCCTTGAGCAGTTGGCGCACGGACTCCTCGACCTGGTCATTGTTGTTGAGGGCCGGGCGGCCGTCCGCGACCAGGCGTTTGATCAGCGACAGCAGCGAATCGATCTCGATGGGCTTGATCAGGAAGGCGTCGTATCCATCGAAGATCCGGCGCACCACGTCCTCGCTGGTCGCGCTCATGAAGACGAAGGGGATCTGTGCCAGTGCCTCGTCCTGCCGGACTGCCTGCCCTAACTCTCCACCGTTCATGATGGGCATCATGAAATCGGACAGGATCAAGGCCGGCTTTTCACCATCGCGCAGAATATCCAGCGCGTGCTTGCCATTGGACGCCACCGCCACCCGGTAGCCTTCGGCTTCGAGCAGCAACTGCAGTATTTCGGCGTTGCCGTATTCGTCCTCGACGACCAGTAGCATATTCATCGAGACGGTCTTTCTTCAGACGTTGAGAAGCCCACCCGCCTTGAGCGGAGAAACGAAAATGTTTACCTGCGACTGCGTGGCCCCGCCACCGCGCACCTTGGTGATCAAGACCAGTCGCTCATTCACCGGCCTGTCCTTCGCGGCCACAGAGTCAAAAGCGAACACGTTGTCGAACCACCCTGTCACGCCATCGGCCAAAGGCGTTCCAGCCGCAACAGCCAGGGCATCCGGGTCCACGGTGAAAAAAGAAGTCACTCCGCGCCGCCGCAGCTCGGTCAGCAGGCGGCCCAGGAAACGGTACCCACGTTCAGGAAACGCCAGCGTGTCGGCCAATCCCGCCACCCCATCCACCACCAGCCGGCGGATCTTGAGCTCATCCACCAGGCGCAGCAGCTTGTGCCCCATCTCATCCATCGATTCGTCTTCGTGGCCCATATTTTTGATGACCAGTGCACCTGATCCCACCGCTGCTTCCACCCCCAAGCCCAACTCTGAGCCAAACCGCCTCAGATCGCCGGCCAGCTCGGTACACGACAACACCAGCCCTGGATCAACAGGAGTGGACGCTGCTGCGAATGCGAGCGCGAAAGTGGTTTTGCCGCTACCAGTTTGCCCGATCACCGCCGACGCACTGCCAGTGAACAGGCCGCGACCGTGTAGGACAGCGTCCAGCGCGGGCACGCCGGTCGAAATGGTGGAGGCGCCCAGCCTGGCGTTGGCGTCCACCAGGGGCAGGCTTTCCAGGCGGGGGAAGAACTGCAGTCCCTGCGTTGATATGCAGAAGGTATGCTGCCCACGGATGACTTGGCTGCCACGGAACTTGCGCACCTGCATGCGGCGCTCGGCGCGCCAGTGAAAGCCGTGGTCTTCGAAAGAAAAGATGCCGTCCACCATGGTCTGCTCTGCGCTCAGGGCGTTTCCATGGCCACCGGTGAGCACCAGGCAGGTGCAGGACATGGCACTCACCAGGCTCTGCAGTTCGTGCACGAACTGGCGCACCGAGTCGTTGGTCATCGTCTCCAGGTTGTCGACCACCAGGCCATCGATCACCAGCAAGGTCGCACGGTGGCGCATCAGTTCACCACGCAGCAGGCCCACCACCGCCTTCAGCCCCCCCTGGTCCAGCTCGCGGTAGCCGCTGACGTAGAACACCGTCGCGCTCACCTCCTGCTGGTCGAAGAAGATCTGCTGCTCCATGTGCTGCAGCATGCGCGCATGCGATTCCGCCAGCATGGTGACGTACAGCGTGCGTATCTCGCGCCGCGCCAGGGTGTAGGCGATCTGGTTGGCCAGCGTGGTCTTGCCCACGCCCGGCGGCCCCTCGAAGATGTAGACACCTCCCTCGAACAGGCCACCGTTGAGGATATCGTCCAGGCCTTCGACCAGGGTGGGCAAACGTTTCATTTTTTGTGCGGTGGTAGAGATCGGCCATGCAAGAGGCGCCGTACGGCAGCCTCGGACCAGGGTGTTGCATTGCTAGCCGGGAACACCCCATTGTAGGGACGCCGGAAGGGCCCCGACGCGCCCTTCGCCATCCGCGGCCGTCAGACCACCACCAACGGCAGCACTCCGCCCAAGGCACAGCCCGGCGCCCCCCCGCAGCGCGAACAGGCCGGTCAGTTCACTTGTTGAAGCGGCGTCGCCGTCAGATGCAGGCCATGTCTGGCCTCGTTCGTGTCCATGAGGTAGGACGACACCAGTTGGTGAACACTCAGTTGGTCAAGGTGGGTATCGAGGCGGATGTAGAGGCCGTCGCAGGTCGGCTTGGCCGCACGCAGGCGCGCCTTGGCGCGCGGCAGGGAGCGCACGGCATGCTTGAGCGTGCCCCGCAGCGCCCTGTACGCCTGCAGTACATCGTCCCCGCTGGGGCCTCCCAGAAGCCTCCCCAGGCCTGCAGGGGGGGCATGAACAATCCGGTAGCTGTAGATCATTGCGGCACCTCACTGCCAAACCCGCAACTTACGCTCGGTACCCGCCAAGGTGTGTAGGCAAAACACCCTTGACGCGGCAAAAATCACAGGTCTCCAGTGGATGGGCGTTGAAGATCCTCCGGCCCTGCGCATGCGCTGCCTGCCGACCGCACCGGGACGGCGGCGAGCATCCGCGCCCCCACAGTCCACAGCCGCCGTGGACCACCCTGTGGACAAGGCCTGTGCAAACCGCGCAAAGCCAATGCCGGTGCGGCTTGCGACGCGCTGCCTGCCAATTGGGCAATGCCCCGCGCAGGGGCCGCGGCAGGGTGCCCATGTGGGCGCTCACCGTCCACAGCCGACGGGGATGACCCTGTGGACAAGCACTGGACATGCACGCCGGAGCAAGCACTGGCGCGGCCTGCAGCACGCTGCCCGCGATTTCATCAGCCCCGCACCGCCGCTGCCCGGGTGCATCGCCGCGAAACTGCCTTGCGCCGGCATTGCACACAACCAGCGCAGAGTCCACAGCCAGCGTGGATGACCCTGTGGACAAGGCCTGTGCAAACCCCGCAAAGCCAATGCCGGCGCGGCCTGCAACAGGCTGCCTGCAAATTGACCAAGGTTCCGAGGAGGCGATGCGGCAAGGTCCGGCAAGGCCTCGAAAGGCGCCCTGGTGTCCACAGATGGCGTGGATGACTTTGTGGATAAGCCTTGCGCATGTGCGCCAAAACCAGTGTTGGCGCGGGCTGCCACGCGGTGCCCACGAAATCGCCAGCCGGGCCGCGCACCGGTCCCCAGAGCGCGCGGTAAAACAGGCCTGCGCTCCGGCGCACCTGCACGGCCGCGCCGTCCACAGGCGCCGTGGATGACCCTGTGGAAAAGGCCGGGGGATACGCCGCAAAGCCAACACTGGCGCGGCCTGCGACGCTGTGCCTGTTCTTTCATCAGCGCGCCGCCGCGTCCCACGGCATCGGGACGGTAAGTCACTTTTTGGGCCCAGGCAAGCACCCGGCCGCGCTCACGACCGGCCTGCACATGCACCGGGCGCTTTGCGCGTGGCTGCCACCAGGACAAGTCCACAGCCACCGTGGATGACCCTGTGGACAACCCCTGTGCAGGGGTGCCCCGGGCCAGCACCGGCGCGGGTTGCAACCCGGTGCCTGCGATTTCATCAACCGGCCGCCGCGCGCAGCCCGGCAGGCACGGCTTACACTGCCCGCTGGAGGTGTGCCATGGAACCACATTCGTCGCCCGCGGCCGGCAGAGGCCCCTTTGTGCTGGACGTTGCGAGGATCGCGCTGGGCGTGTTCATCGGTGGCCTGGCCGCCCTGTTCGCCCATGACGCCATCGTCGGGCCGCAGCCCTCGGCCCCGCCGACACCACCCCCTCCGGCGGTGAGCATGCCGTCCAAACCCGTGGGCCAGGACAGCGGCGGCACCGGCACCGCCAGCGGCAACACCGGCACACAGGCGGCTGCGCCACCCCTGCCAGCCCAGACCGAGCCGCCGTCGCCACCACGCCCTGCGCCGCCCGCCCCGCCTCAGGCCGAGGCCCCGCCTCCGGCGGCCCAGCCCGCGCCGGCCGCACAGGACCCGGCACCGAAGAAGGCCGACGACGACCTCAGGACCGCCCAGGCCCTGGCCGCGCGGCTCGAAGCCGAGCGCCAGCAGCGCCGCGCCGACGCCTGGGCCCGCTACTTCCAGCCCAGCCCGGTGTGCCGCGCCGACCCGACCACGCGTCCCTGCGCCGACGCCCACCTGGCAGCACGCAAGCGCTTCGACGCGCAGTACGTGGACCGCTGAGGGCCTGGATTCGCAGTGCAGCAGCCTCGTTCGCCGAAGCTGCGCAAGCGGCCGAAGACCACCGGTGCGGCCCACGCCAGTGCGTCTGCCGCACCACGCCCTTTCACGGCCGGGGGCGCGCCGGCACCCGCGTCTCCAGCGCAGGGGCTACGTAGTGCGGCGCAAAGCTGCCGCCCGTGCCGAAGCGTGCCTCCAGCGCCGTGCAGCGCTGGGCCACGCTGGCGGGCGTGGGCTTGGTGCGCGTTTCCACCCAGTCGAGCAGCGAGGTCACCAGGGCCGGGTAGGTCGGATCGCTGATGTAGCTGTGCGTGCCGGTGTTCACAAAGGTCTGCACCAGGCGGTCGCCGCTGCCGCCGCGGTCCATGGTGGTCTTGAAGTAGGCGTCCAGTTCCACGAAGGCCGTCGGATCGCTGATCCATTTGGTGGTGAGCACCGGCACGGGGATGGTGCCCTTGGGGTCGGTATCGTCGGCAAAGCGCTGCACGGCCACCGGGTCGGCCCGGTAGCGCAGCACGCCGGCGTTGAGCGCCGCGTCATCGGCCGAGCCGCTGTACACCACGCCGGTGTTGCCGAAGGGGCTGGCGCCGCCGGTGCGCTTGGCCGTCACGTCCTGGAAGTGGTAGGTGCCCCAGCTCAGGTGGGCCGAGATGGAGCTGGCCGGGATCTTCACCACCTTTTCGATGGTCTCGACCCTGCGCTGCTGCTCGGGTGTGCGCTGGGCAGCGGTCTTGTCCAGGCCTAGGCATTCGTTGGCGCGGGCGTTGAAGTCGTCGCGCGCCAGCGTCAGCGTGGCGGGCAGGCCGAGGTTGAGTGCGTAGCTCGCCTCGGTGGGCCGCGGGTGGTTGTTGCACAGGTACTGGTAGACCACGCGCAGGTCCAGGCGGAAGTCGTACGAACGCGTGCCGCCGGCCAGCACTCCGCTGGTGAGCAGCACGGCGTCATAGGGCTGCATGCCCACGGTCTGGGCGGTGAACATCTCGGCGGCCTTGGCCGCCACGCCCGCGCCCCACGACTGGCCGTGTAGCACGGTGCGCTTGGGCACTGCGACATGCTCGTTGAAGATGCGGCGCAGGCGCTCGGTGTCCTCGGCCGCGGCACGCACTTCCACCCCGCCCTGGCGAAAGGTGGAGCCGGCCCAGGCGTAGCCGGCCTTGACCATGATGGCCCAGCGCACCAGGTCTTCCTGCGCGCGCTCGGCCGTGGGCGCGGCAAGGTCGGGCCCGCCATGGGCGTGCAGGATCAGGTTGCCGCCCCAGTCCTTGGGCGTGGCGATCAGGTAGTAGGCGCCGGCCGAGTCGCGCCCGCCCAGGCAGGTGGCGGAGGAGGGCAGTTCGGCCGGGCAGGCCACGGATGTGGGCTTGGCCTCGGGCGGGTACGAGGGGCCGTCGCTGCCGCCGCAGGCGGACAGGAGGGCAATGGCCGAGAGCGTGGACAGGACGGACAGGGTCGACGAAGCGACCGGGCTGCGCGGGCCGGTGGTGGAAGGCATGGATGGTGTCTCCGGTTGTTGTTGTGGCAAAAGCGTGCTCCTCTGCGGAATGCGCGATGAGCACCAAGGCCCACCACAGGGAAACCGACGAGGCCGGTCGCAGGGAACAGGGCGTATCCTAGGAGCGTGGGCTGCACATGCCAAACACCTGAATAATCTGTGATCCATACGTTATGAATATCGAGTTCAGGCACCTGCGCTACTTCGTGGCGGTAGCGGATGCCAGGCACATCACGCGCGCCGCCGAGCGCCTGGGAATACAGCAGCCGCCGCTGAGCCAGCAGATCAAGGCACTGGAGGTGGAGCTCGGCGTGCCCCTGTTCCTGCGCCACCCCAAGGGCGTGACCCTGACCGATGCGGGCCAGTTGTTCTACGCCGAGGCCACGCGCCTGCTGCGCGACTGCGCCGCCATGCAGGAGCGCATGCTGGCCTTTGCCGATGGCAGCCAGGGCATGCTGTCCATCGGCTTCACCAGCTCGTCGGCGGCGCACGACTTCACGCCCGAGGCGCTGCGCGTGTGCCGCGCCACCTACCCCGGCATCCAGCTGGCGGTGAGCGAGAACAACGCCGCCGAGATCACCGATGCGGTGGCCTCCTCGCGCCTGCACTGCGGCTTTCTGCGCGTGCCCGTGGCCTGGCCCAAAGGCGTGGTGCTCAAGACCCTGCTGCAGGAACCCGCCGTGCTGGCCATGCCGCGCGACCATCCGCTGGCACAGTTGCCTGTGGGCAAAAAGCCCGGCGCGGTGCAGCTCAAGGACCTGCAGGGCGAAAAATTCATCTTCGTGCGCAAGCCCGGCGCGCCGGGGCTGTACGCCAACCTGCTGGAGCTGTGCACGCGCGCGGGCGTGGGCATCAACGTGGTCTCGGAGGTCGACCGCATGATGACCAACCTGAACCTGGTGGCCGCCGGGGCCGGCATCTCGGTGGTGCCCTCGTCCATGCAGGGCACGCACCACAACGCCATCGTCTACCGGCCGCTGGCGCGCGCCGTGAAGCTGGGCGCGCCGCTGACCCTGGCTTACCGCAAGAGCGATTGCCATGGGCCCACGGGCGCCTTTGTCGAGCTGGTCACGAAGATCGCGGCCGAAAGGGCCCGTGGTGCCACGACCGCAGCCTGAGCGGCCCACCCCCGCCCTGACGCGCCGCCGCCAGCTGCTGCACTGGGCCACGGGCACGGCCGCGCTGGTGGCCGGCATGCCGGCCGTGCATGCAGCGGCGGCGCAGGCCGCGCCCTGGCCCATCCGCCCCGTGCGGCTGATCGTGGTGTACCCGCCCGGGGGTGTGAGCGACGCGACGGCGCGCGCACTGGCGCAGCCCCTGGCGCAAGCCCTGGGCGTGCACGTGCTGGTGGACAACCGCGCGGGTGCCGGCGGCGCGGTGGGCATCGACTTGCTGGCCCGCGCCGCGCCCGACGGGCATACGCTCGCGTTCTCGGCCATCACCCCGCTCACGCTGCAGCCCTTGCTGGTACCCGGTTCGCGCGACCTGCTCACACAGGTTGCGCCCATCGTGGGCATCATGCACACGCCGGTGCTGGTGATCGGCACGCCGGCCTTGGGCACGCGCTCGTTCACCGAAATGATCGCCATGGCCCGCGCGCGGCCCGGCGCCGTGCGCTGGGCCAGCTCGGGCGTGGCCACCACCGGGCACATGGTGCTGGCCCAGACGCGGATGCACAGCGGCGCCGACATCACCCATGTGCCCTACCAGGGCGGGGGTGCACAGCTCAACGACGCGCTGAGCGGCCAGTTCGAGGTGCTGTCCACCAACGTCGCAGCGCAGCAGCTCGAGTACGTGGCCGCCGGGCGCCTGCGCGCGCTGGCCGTGGGCTCACCGGCGCGCCTGGCGGACCTGCACGATGTGCCCACGCTGGCGGAGCTGGGCTACCCGCGCGCCAACCTGAGTTCGCTGTTCGGCCTGTTCTCTCCCGCGCGCACGCCGGCGGCCGTAGTGCAGGGCCTCAACGATGCGGTCAACCGCATCCTGGGGGCGGGAGGGCTGGCGGCCTCGCTGCGCGACAAGCATGTGCTGCCTGCTGGCGGCACCGTGGCCGCCTTCGCGCAGCAGATCGCGGCCGACCGGCGGGACAACGAAGCCCTGGTGCGGCGGGGCGCTGCGCTGCTGCGCTGAATGCCAGCGCCTGCCCGGTGCTACTGGCGGATGCGGCCGGTGGCACTCACGATGGACAGCTCCACGAAGCGCGAGCCCCCGCGCTGGCCGGGGCGGTAGCCCACGGTATAGCCGCCCAGGTCCAGGCTGTCGATGCTGTCCAGGGCCGCGGCCAGGTTCTCGCGCGTGGGCCGGGCGCCAGCGCGGCGTGCGGCTTCGGCAATCACCTTGGCGGTGATATAGCCCTCCATCATCGCGTAGCTCACGGGCACGTCGGGGTCACCGCTCTTGGCCTGCACTTCGCGGAATTCCTTGCTCAGCTTGCTCGATGCACGGTAGGGGTTGGGCGTGACCTGGGCGATCGAGATGCCCTGCATGTGCTCCTCGGCCAGGCGCTTGGCCAGTTGCTCCAGGTCGATGTCGGATGAGGCGAACAACCGCGCCGTGCCGCCCTCTAGGCGGTACTTCTCGATGAAGGCCGAGGCGGCTGCCCCGCTGGTGACCATGATGATGGCCTGGGGCTTGGCTGCCTGCAGCACCTTGTTGGCATTTTCCATGCGCAGGGTGTCCATCTCGTGGGCGCCCTTGGCGATCAGGCTGCCGCCATTCTTCTTGATCGCCTCCTCGGCGCTGGCGAGCAATGCCGGGGCATCGGGTCCTTCTTCGTACAGCAGGCCCAGTTTGGTGATGCCCACGGTGGCCAGGTGCTCTGTGATCTTGCCGATCTCGTCGCGCAGGCCGGCGCGCACGTTGTAGAGCTGTGGCGCATCGGGCTGGAAGGTGCTGCTGCGGTAGCCCACCAGCGCGATCTTCTCCCTGGCCAGCAGGCCCGACTTCTGCAGCGCGGCCAGGTTGCTGCTGCCCATGTAGCCCGCGAGCAGCAGCGGGCGCTGCTCGGCCAGCAGTTGCTGGGTGGCGGCCAGGGTCTGGTCGGCGCGGCCGGTGTCGTCCTTGCGCGCCAGCACCAGGGTGTTGCCATTGATGCCGCCAGCCTTGTTGACGTGGTTGAAGTACATCTGCATGCCCGCCGAGTAGCCCCGGCCGTCACTGGCCTTGAGGCCCGACAGGGGCGCCACCTGGCCAACCACGAGGGGAGCGGCCTGCACACCCCCTGCCAGGGCCAGCAGGGTGGCGATGCAGGCGAATGACTGGCGGGCACGGGTAGCAGCGATCGGGTTCATGTGTCTCCTCTGGCTTTTTCTGGGGGCTCGCCCGGTGCGGTTGCATCCGGTAACGGACCGCTTTTATACCAGCAGCCCGCCGCCGCTGACAGCCTTCTGTCAGGTTGATACCCTTGCCCTGACCCGATAACTCGGCCCTTGCCCACAGCCCATCGAACAATCTGCTTGCAATATTCACATCTGGATGCAACGTGTCTGCTTGACCGAAGAGGGACTACAACCTGACAACTGCCCGCTCTACAACGCCGTCGTCGCCGTGGGCTGGCAACCAGGCGTGTTCTATTCCCCGTTTGTCTGGTACTACTTCCTCACGCCTTGAGAGCCTGCCGCACATAGCCGATAGCCCGCCAGGCGGGAATCCGGGCGGAGCACGCCCCCCCGGAAGGCGCAGGGCTTGGCCAGCCGGCCCTTAGAACCTGTTTACGTTCTTAGTCGGCCGTGGCCATCAGCACAGAAAGTGCGCGCGCAAACGGCCGGTGGTGGCGCGACCTGGGTGGCACGGCATGCACACGCAGGGTGGCACAGCCCAGGCCCGTCACGGCAATCACCCGCGCCACGGGGCGCTGTTCGTCCAGGTCGGGCAGTTCCACATCGACCATGCCTGCAGCGCGCAGCACACGCAGCTTGTCGATGTTGGAGGCGTCGGTTTCCGGGTAAGGCAGCTCGTCGTGCTTGAGCGTCCTGAGGTAGTCAATCGGCATGGCCGCACTCCCAAGGGGTTGGTCAGTGCATTGTGGAGGGGGCATGGGAGCGCTTCAAGAACTGATACAAGACAGCACACTTCGGGCGCTGCTGTCACGGAAATACCCACGCGCCTGGAGCGGCAGCGCGGGGCAGGGGCAATAGCCTTCCTGGTTGCGGGGTTGCAGGCGGCACCTGCTGGTAGACGTCAGCGTGCCACCACGGCCAGCACCAACAGGCGCTCGGCGATGTCGTCGGCAGTCTGCTCCAGCTGCGCCAGGCTGTAAGTGCCGGCACACCAGCCGCCATACCAGATGCGAAACGCCTGCACACCCGTGACGGGTGCATGCCTGCCGTACCAGCGGATGGCATCGTCGATGTGCGGGTGGTGGGTGGCGTTGCCGACCTCCTTGCGTTCGTCGAACATGCGCGCGCGGTAGCCGAGCGCACCGTCGTGGGCGATGTGCAGGATGAGGCTATTGCCCCGGTGCGCGGGAGTGCAATCGTCGCTCTCGCGTTCCAGGCCCTCATCGGGGAGGACGACGGCAGCCATGGCGGTGGCAAGCATGGGGCGGTGCTCCTGCAAGGCCATCAGCCCATGGCCTGGAATTCGCCGTAGACCGTGTCGCCGAACTGCGGTTCCACCTGCACGTGGGCCATATCGGTGCGGCCCACCATAAGGTATTCACTTTGTTGCGACTGCGAGGCGGCGCGCAGGGGCTGCCCCATCTGCAGGGGATTGGCCTCGCCGATCAGGTCAAGGCGCTTCATCTGAAGGTCTTCGAAATGCATGGTGTTCATCCTCGCGGGCAGGCAAAAACAGGGGCTGTACAAGGTCTGTGCATGAATTGGCTCACTTTCCGCGGGCCCGCGGGGTCGGAGAGCCGAGGGGTGCTTTGTAGGAAATGTCCTGCATGGCGCCTTTTCCCAACGGGGGCGGCCGGATCGGTTACGCCGCGTCACAAACAAGCGGCGTGCAAGGCGGTATGGTGGCGGGCATGTACCCCGACGGATCCCGCTCGTCCGGCCTTTTTCCCCAGGAGCCTCCATGCACCGCAGCATCCACCATCCCCTTCTTGCCACCTGCGCCGGCCTGGCCCTCGCCCTGCTCGCGGGCTGCACCGGGACACCCGCGCGCGCGCCCGCCGCCGACACGCCCTCGGTGGGCCCTGGCCCCAAGGGGGGCACCTGCAATGCCGCTCCCGCGCAGGGTGCCAAGGGCAAGCAGCCCACGGCCAGCACGGTGGAACAGGCGCGCGTGGCCTCGGGCGCAGCCATGGCCCGCGTGCTGCGCGACAACCAGCCCGTGACCATGGAGTTCAACGCCGAGCGCCTGAACCTCGTGACGGACGCGGGCGGCAAGATCACGGCAGTGCGCTGCGGTTGATGGGGTGAGTGGCAGGGCTGCACGCACAGGCAGCAGCAAACGCCCACACCGGGTACGATCCCTGGGCGGGCACCTCTCGCACCGCCCGCCTTCCGATGCAGCCGCCCTCCCCCACCGTCCGCGCCATTGCGGCCCTTTCGCTCACCCAGTTGATTGGCTGGGGCTCCACCTTCTGGCTGCCGGCCGTCACCGGGCCCGCCATGGCCGCCGACCTGGGCCTGCCACTGCCGCTGGTGATGGCAGGGCCGACCGCCATGCTGGTGGTAATGGCCCTGGTGTCCTGGCCGCTGGGCGCCGTGTTCGAGCGCCATGGCGCGCGCCCGGTGATGGTGCTGGGTTCGTTGCTGGGCGCGGTGGGCCTGGTGCTCGTGGGCCTGGCGCAGGGCCCCGTGTCCTACCTGCTGGCGTGGACGCTGCTGGGCCTGGCCGGCGCAGGCATGCTGACCACGCCCGCACAGATCGCGGTAACCGAGATCGCGGGCGACCAGGCGCGCAAGGCCCTGGGTGTGCTGATACTGGCCGGGGGCCTGACCTCCACCCTGTTCTGGCCCCTCACGGGCCTGCTGCAGGCCCAATGGGGCTGGCGTGCGGCAACGCTTTCCTTCGGCGTGCTGATGCTGTTGGTCTGCATGCCCGTGCACTGGGCCATTCTGGCCCGACGCCCCCGGCAGAAGGCCGCTGAATCATCGAACGCGGGACCTGCTCCCACCATAGACCACCCACGCTTCGTGCTGCTGGCCATGACGTTTGCATCCAACGGCTTCGTGACCTGGGGCTTTGCGCTCACCATCATCATCCTGTTCGAGGCCGCGGGGCTCAGCCACGCCAGCGCGCTGGCAGCGGCCTCCTTCATTGGCATCGCGCAGTGGGCCGGGCGGCTGTTCGACTTCCTGGGCGGCGGGCGCTGGTCGGGCTTCACCTCGGGGCTGGCCGCATCGGCCCTGTTCCCGCTGAGCTTCATCGTGCTGCTGCAGACCAGCAGTTTCACCGGCGCCCTGCTGTTCGCGGTGCTCTACGGCGTGGCGGGCGGCGTGATCGCTGTCAACCGGGCCACGCTGCCGCTGCAGATCTTTCCAGCCGGGGCCTATGCACGCGCGTCGGCACGGCTGGCCATGCCGCTGAACCTCTCGTTCGCCGCGGCGCCGCCCGCGTTCGCAGCCCTCATGGGCTCGGCCGGGCCACGCGCGGCCTTGTGGCTGGCGTTCGGGATTTCGCTGCTGTCCCTGGCCTCGCTGTTCGGGCTCTGGCGGCTGCAACGCAGCACGGGCTGACCCGTCAATCGGCCAGGAACAGCTCCTGCAGGTCGCTCAGGAAGTCGAAGCCCCGCTCCGTGGGCCGCACGTGGCCGCCCAGGCTGCGCTCGATCAGCCCCTTGGCTTCGGCCTTCTCCAGCGCCTTGGCAATGGCGGTGATGGGCAGGCCCGTGCGCTCGGTGAAGTCCTTGAGTTCGAAGCCTGCGCGCAGGCGCAGGGCGTTGAGCATGTACTCGAAGGGCAGGTCGGCGCGGCGCACCTCCTCGTCCTGCGCGACGGCATGGCCCGCCAGCGCGTTGTCCATGTAACGGGCCGGGTCGCGAAAACGCACCTGGCGCACCACGCGGTGGGCAAAACTGAGCTTGCTGTGCGCCCCCGCGCCGATGCCCAGGTAGTCGCCGAACTGCCAATAGTTGGTGTTGTGGAAACACTGGTGGCCGGACTGCGCGTAGGCCGATATCTCGTAGCGCGCCATGCCGGCCTGGCCCGTCATCTCGGTGATGCGGTCGAGCATGGCGTAGGCCTGGTCGTCCTCGGGGATGGCCGGCGGGTACTTGGCGAAGTAGGTGTTGGGCTCGATGGTGAGGTGGTAGATGGAGATGTGCGGGGGCTTGAGCGACAGGGCCAGGCCCACGTCCTCCTCCAGCTCGGCCAGCGTCTGCCCCGGCAGGGCGTACATGATGTCCAGGTTGAAGGTGTCGAAGGCATCAACCGCCTCGCGAACGGCGGCCAGGGCCTGCCCGCGGTCGTGCACCCGGCCCAGGGCCTTCAGGTGCCGGTCGTTGAAGCTCTGCACGCCGATGGACAGGCGCGTGACGCCTGCACCGCGGAAGGCGCGGAAGCGGTCCTTCTCGAAGGTGCCGGGGTTGGCCTCCATGGTGATCTCGCAATCGGCCTCCAGGCGCAAGCGCGCACGGATATCGCCGATCAGCCGGTCGATGGCTTCGGGCGAGAACAGGCTGGGCGTGCCGCCGCCGATGAAGATGCTGTGCACCGAGCGCCCCCAGATGAGGGGCAGCGCGGCCTCCAGGTCGGCCATCAGCGCGTCGATATAGCGTTGCTCGGGCACCTCGCCAGGGGCCGCAGCGCTGTCGCGGTACTCGTGCGAGTTGAAGTCGCAGTACGGGCACTTGCGGATGCACCAGGGCAGGTGCACATAGAGTGACAGCGGCGGCAGGCTCTGCAGCTGCAGCAGGCCACCGCGCATGTAGTGCTGGATGTCCCGCACCACGGCGGGCTCGGCCGCCTCGGTGTCGGGGACGATGGGGATGTGGGTCATGGGACTTCGGCGGCCGGCTCAGAGGCTGGGAATTTTTTGGCCGTGACCGAGGGGCGCGCCAAAACGCCTCGGATCTAGGCGCAAAGCACAGCCATAGCTCGGGCTATGGCGAGCATTTGCAACGACGAGCCGGGGTGTTTTGGCGTGCAAGGCGGGCATGGACGAAAGATTCTCAGCCTCTCAGAACCAGCGCTCGCGCATCAGCGCCAGCATCTGCTGGGCCGCGCGGCCGCGGTGGCTGTGGGCGTTCTTCACTTCCACGGGCAGCTCGGCAAAGGTCCTGCCGAACTCGGGAATGAACATCACGGGGTCGAAGCCAAAGCCATTGCTGCCGCGCGGTTCGCGCGTGATCTCGCCGACCACGCGGCCCACGGCGATCAGGGGTTCAGGGTCTTCGGGGCTGCGCACCGCCACCAGGGTGCTGACCATGGCCGCGCGGCGCTGGTCGATGCCCCGCATCTGCTCCAGGATGGCGCGCACATTGGTGTCGTCGCCCTTTTCATAGCCGAACTGCGTGGCGTAGTAGGCCGTGTCCACGCCGGGCAAGCCGCCAAAGGCGTCCACGCACAGGCCGGCATCGTCGGCCAGGGCCGGAAGGCCGGTGTGGGCCGCGGCGAAGCGCGCCTTGGCCAGGGCGTTCTCGACAAAGGTGCGAAACGGCTCATCGGCCTCGCCCACGCCCAGGTCGCCCTGGCGCACGAGTTCGACGGAGAGCGGCGCCAGCATGGCCTGCAATTCGGCGAGCTTGCCGCGGTTGTTGGAGGCGAGAACCAGTTTCATCGTGCAAATCGTTGTTGTCGGGGCCGCAGGGGCGGCCCAGGGGGGTCAGTCGCGCAAAGCTTGCTGCTGCAGCGCAATCAGCTCGGCAATGCCTTTTTCGGCCAGGGCCAGCAGCGCATCCATTTCCTTGCGCGTGAAGGCCACGCCTTCGGCTGTGCCCTGTACTTCCACATAGTGTCCCGCACCCGTCATGACCACGTTCATGTCGGTGTCGCAGCCTACGTCCTCCACATACTCCAGGTCCAGCAGCGGCGTGCCTTCGACGATGCCCACCGAGATGGCGGCCACGGGCTGGATCAATGGGGACTTCGTGATCTTGCCAGCAGCCAGCAGCTTGGTCACCGCGTCCTGGGCGGCCACCCAGGCGCCGGTGATGGCGGCGGTGCGGGTGCCGCCGTCGGCCTGGATCACATCGCAGTCGAGCTGGATGGTGCGCTCGCCCAGCAGCTTCAAATCGAACACGGCGCGCAGGCTGCGGCCGATGAGGCGCTGGATCTCCTGCGTGCGGCCGTTCTGCTTGCCGCGCGCGGCCTCGCGGTCGCTGCGGCTGTGGGTGGCGCGCGGCAGCATGCCGTACTCGGCCGTCACCCAGCCTTCGCCGCTGCCGCGCTTGTGCGGGGGTACGCGCTCTTCGACAGATGCCGTGCACAATACCTTGGTGTTGCCGAACTCGATCAGCACCGAGCCCTCGGCATGCATGGTGTAGTGGCGCGTGATGCGCACGGGGCGCAGCTGGTCGGCTGCGCGGTCGCCGGTGCGGGTGAAGGTGGTCATGGTGTTTCCGGTGTCGATGGGAAGGCAATCCCGCGCGGGCCAGCGTCGTGCTCGCGGGGCAGCAGGAAAAGGGCGCTCCAAGCCGCTGCGCGGCCGGCTGGCACAGGCGGTCAGGCTTTGCGCGCGGCAGAGCGGCGGATGGCTTCGTTGATCTCGGCGATCGAGCGCTCGATGGCGGCGTCGTCCAGGTCGTCCACCAGCCCGTCGAGCGGGCCGGCCTGGATGGTGGAGGCGAACACGTCGTCGCTGATGCTGTCGGTGGACACGCCCTGGGTGGACTCGAAGGCATCGGGCGTCTCCCACTCCAGCGCCACCACGGTCACGTTGTCGCTGCTGTCGCCGGCCTTGCGCAGGGCATCCTCCACCAGTTCGGGCACGGCATGCGACACCGCCTGCAAGGCCATCTGTTTGGCGATCTCTTCATCGCTGAGCGTGCCCCACAGGCCGTCGGAGCACAGCAGAATGCGGTCGCCCTGCTCCAGGTACACCGGGCCGGTGATGTCGTAGATGGGCTTGGTGGGCGAGCCAAGGCAGGTGAACAGCACGTTGCGGTTGATGCGTTCCAGCCCCGGCGGCGGGTTGTTGCGCAGCTCCATGTACGAGTGGTCGCGCGTGCGCGTAAGCAGGTCGCCGTCGCGCACCATGTACAGGCGCGAGTCGCCGCAGTGGATCCAGGTGGCCGTGCCGGCCTGCACCACGGCCGCCACCAGTGTGGTGCGCGGCGTGTCCAGCATGCCCTTGTCGGTGGCGTAGCGCAGGATCTGGTGGTGCGCGGCCAGCAGCGCGCCCGAGAGGAACTCCTGCACGTCCTTGAGCTGGGGCTTGGCCTCACGCTGGAACAGCGCCGAGACCGTCTGCAGTGCGATCTGCGCCGCCACCTCGCCCTCGGGATGGCCGCCCATGCCGTCGGCCAGCACGAACAGGCCCGATTCTCGCGTGTAGCAGTAGCCCATGCGGTCTTCGTTCTTCTCGCGGCCGCCACGGCGGCTGATCTGGAATACGGAGAACTTCATAGTGACCCATGCAAACAAGGATGCACCACTGCATCGTTAGTGAAACAGCACCCTGCCCGAACCCGCTTTGCGTGGGTCGTTTTCATTTGGGTTTTGCTCCGATCCCGGTGGCCTCGCCCACCTTCTGCACATTCTTCTTGGTGTCGGACACCAAAGTGTCAAGCTGCAGGCGCATCTTCTCGGCCACCGTGAGCTTGGTGTAGCGGCGTTCGCCCTCGCGGCTGAGTTCCTTCTGCAAGGCGAACACGGACTGAGGGCGCGACAGTGGGTCCAGCGCCATGCACCACTCCACCACCTCGATCAGGTTGTCGGAGTACACGCCGCGCAGCTTGGTCAGGGCCAGCGAGAGGCGGTCCTTTTCGATGCGCTGGGGCGCCTCGTTGGGCGGAAAGCCCTGCATGCAGGCATAGATGCAGGCGCCGATGGCGTAGATGTCGGTCCAGGGGCCCATCGACGAGTCGCGCCGGTACATCTCGGGCGCGGCAAAGCCGGGCGTGTACATGGGGCGGATGAAGTTGCCCTCCTTGGACAGCACCTCGCGTGCGGCGCCGAAGTCGATCATCACGGCCTTGTTGTCGTCGGTGATGAAGATGTTGGCCGGCTTGATATCGAGGTGCAGCATCTTGTGCTGGTGCACGATGCGCAGGCCGCGCAGCACTTCGTCGAAGAGGGAGCGGATGGTGGACTCGCGGAAGACCTTCTGCGTCTTGAGGTCGCGCGCGGTAATGATGAAGTCCTGCAGGGTGGCGCCCTCCAGGTAGTTCATCACCATGTAGACGGTTTCGTTCTCGCGGAAGAAGTTGAGCACGCTCACCACGGAGGCGTGCGAGATCTGCGCGAGCGCGCGGCCTTCTTCAAAGAAGCTCTTGAGGCCCAGGCGGTACAGGGACAACTTCTCGGACGGCACCTTGGGCAGCAGTTCGCCCGGTGCCCGTGTGGCCAGGGACGAGGGCAGGTATTCCTTGATGGCGACCTGCTGGCCTTCACTGTCCAGCGCCAGGTACACGACCCCAAAACCGCCCGACGACAACCGGCGCACCACACGATAACCACCAATCGCGGTATCGGGTGGCAAAGGGGCCGGTTTGATTTTTGACATATTTTGCGAAGATGATTCTGGGGTAAGGCGGAACCCGGATAATCGCCGGATCGCAAGCAACCATCAAAAAGTCCAATGCCAGTTTACAGCATGACCGGCTATGCCAGCGCGCAGCACGGCACATCCGCCACCGGCGCTGAAACCGAGGGCCGCGCCACCCAGGCGCGCCGCCTGGGCCTGGAGATCCGCTCGGTCAACAGCCGCTTTCTGGACCTGTCGTTCAGGCTGCCCGACGAACTGCGTGCCATGGAACCCGCCCTGCGGGCCCTGCTGACCGCACGCCTCAAGCGCGGCAAGGTGGAAGTGCGCGCCGCGCTGGAGAACGAAGACAGCAACACCCTGCAGGACCCGCCCGCCCGGCTGTTGCAGCGCCTCAATTCCCTGCAGGACTCGGTCAAGTCCTGGCTGCCCAACGCCGCGCCCCTGAGCGTGGCCGACGCGCTGCGACTGTGCGCCAACGCCCATTCGGGCACCGAGGACTGGAGCGAGGCCGTGCCCGCCCTTGCCGAAGAGGCCCTCACGGCGCTGATGTCCGCCCGCGAACGCGAAGGCAAGCGCCTGGCCGCCATGCTGCAGGACCGCGTGAAGCAGTTGCGCGAACTGGCCCAGCAGGCCGTGCCCCTGGTGCCGCAGTTGGTGGAACAGCAGCGCCAGCGCTTCATGGAGCGCTGGAAGGAGGCCATGGCCCTGACCGACGGCGCCACCCCGCCCGAGGCCGCCCGCGACCGCGCCCTGACCGAAGCGACGGCATTCGCTATCCGCATCGCCGTGGCCGAGGAGATCACGCGCCTGGATTCGCACCTGGACGAGATCGAACGCCTGCTCAAGAAGGGCGGCGAAGTCGGCAAGCGCCTGGATTTCCTGATCCAGGAACTGCACCGCGAAGCCAACACCCTGGGCTCCAAGTCGGCCGCGCTGGACCTCACGCGCATCAGCGTGGACATGAAGGTCCTGATCGAGCAGATGCGCGAGCAGGTGCAAAATATCGAGTAATACTCAGTTTTTGATAGCGCCCGGCGCACACCATCCATGGACTATCCCGGAAACCTCTTCGTAGTGGCGGCCCCCAGTGGCGCCGGCAAATCCAGCCTGGTCAAGGCCCTGCTGGAGCTGGACTCGCACGTGCACCTGTCCATTTCGCACACCACCCGCCCCCCGCGCGGCCAGGAAAAGCACGGCCGCGACTACTATTTCGCGTCGCAGTCCGAATTCGACGCGATGGTCGAAGGCAATGCCTTCGTCGAATGGGCCCACGTGCATGGCAACCGCTACGGCACCTCCAAGAAGGCCATCGAGGAGCGCATCGCCCAGGGCTCGGACGTGATCCTGGAAATCGACTTCCAGGGCGCGCTGCAGATCCGGGAAGCATTTGCCAATGCCATCCTGGTCTTCATCCTGCCGCCGAGCTGGGAAGAACTGCGCTCACGCCTGGAGCGCCGCGGCGAGGATTCGCCCGAGGTGATCGAAGTACGCTTGAAAAATGCGGCCACCGAGATGGCGGAAGTAGGGAAATTCGACTTCGTTATAATCAATGAGTTGTTTGAGCGCGCGCTTTTCGACCTGAAAGCCGTAGTTCACGCCCAGCGACTCAAGTACGCCGCACAGCGCCGCGCCCGTGCTGACACCTTCCAGTCGCTCAATATCACCTGAATCCCCGGAGTACACCGATGGCACGCATCACCGTAGAAGATTGTCTGGAAAAGATCCCCAACCGCTTCCAGCTCGTGCTGGCGGCCACCTACCGTGCCCGCATGCTGAGCCAGGGCCATGCGCCCCGCATCGAAAGCCGCAACAAGCCCGCAGTGACCGCCCTGCGCGAAATCGCCGAAGGCAAGGTCGGCCTGGAGATGCTCAAGAAGGTTCCTGGTTGATTCTGACCAAGGGCCCCGGCCCCGAGAGCACCGCTGCCATGCGGTGCTTTTTTTTGCCCTGCCGACCCGTATCGCGCACCCGCGCTACATTTAAGGCATGAACGCGGTGTTCAACACTCCTTCGGCAGCACCTGCCCGGCCTGGCGACACCACCCACGCTCCGGCCAGTGCATCTGCGGCAGCGGCCAATGCCGCAGCCGCCAGCTTTGCCGCGCTCACCGACAACCTGGACTACCTGGACGCCCACAGCATCGAGCAGGTGCGCCAGGCCTACCGCTTTGCCGACGAGGCCCACCTGGGCCAGTTGCGCAACAGCGGCGAGCCCTACATCACCCACCCCATCGCAGTGGCAGCCCAGTGCGCCACCTGGAAGCTCGACGCCCAGGCCCTGATGGCCGCGCTGCTGCACGACGCCATGGAAGACTGCGGCGTGACCAAGGTGGACCTGATCGAGCGCTTCGGTGCGCCGGTGGCGGAACTGGTGGACGGCCTGACCAAGCTCGACAAGCTGCAGTTCAACACGCGAGAGGAAAACCAGGCCGAGTCGTTCCGCAAGATGCTGCTGGCCATGGCGCGCGACGTGCGCGTCATCCTCATCAAGCTGGCCGACCGCACGCACAACATGCGCACCCTGTCGGACATGCCACGCAGCAAGTGGGGCCGCATCTCGTCGGAAACGCTGGAGATCTACGCCCCCATTGCCCACCGCCTGGGGCTGAACCAGACCTACCGCGAGCTGCAGGACCTGTCGTTCCGCCACCTGCACCCCTGGCGCTACGCCACGCTGGCCAAGGCGGTCAACAAGTCGCGCAACCGCCGCCGCGATCTGGTACAGCGGGTGCAGAGCGAAGTAGATGCGGCCTTTTCCCGCATCGGCATGCAGGTGCGCCTGGCCGGCCGCGAAAAGACGCTGTACGCCATCTACCAGAAGATGGACCAGAAGCACCTGAGCTTTGCCCAGGTGACGGACATGTACGGCTTTCGCGTCATCGTGCCCACGGTGACGGACTGCTACACGGCCCTCGGCGTGCTGCACCAGATGTACAAGCCGGTGCCCGGCAAATTCAAAGACCACATCGCCATCGCCAAGCTCAACGGCTACCAGTCGCTGCACACCACGCTGGTGGGCCCCTCGGGCGTGAACATCGAGTTCCAGATGCGCACCGACGAGATGCATGTCATCGCCGAGGCCGGTGTGGCCGCGCACTGGCTGTACAAGGCACAGGATGGCGACGGCACGGCGGCCGAGCGCTTGGGCACCAAGTGGCTGCAGTCGCTGCTGGACATCCAGAACGAGACGCGCGACGCCGCAGAGTTCTGGGACCACGTCAAGGTGGACCTGTTCCCCGACGCGGTCTACGTGTTCACGCCCAAGAGCCAGATCATGGCCCTGCCCCGGGGCGCGACCGTGGTGGATTTTGCCTACGCCATCCACAGCAACGTGGGCGACCGCACCACGGCCGCCAAGATCAACAACGAGCAGGTGCCGCTGCGCACCGAGCTCAAGAACGGCGACGTGGTGGAGATCATCACCGCCCCCGTGTCCACGCCCAATCCGGCCTGGCTGGGCTTTGTGCGCACCGGCCGCGCGCGCTCCAAGATCCGCCACTACCTCAAGACCCTGGCGCATGCCGAGTCCGAAGGCCTGGGCGAGAAGCTGCTGACCCAGGCCATCCGCGCCGAAGGCCTGGAGCAGTTGCCCCCGGTGAATGCCGAAACCCAGCCCATCTGGGACAAGCTGCTGCGCTTCACCGGCAACCGCACGCGCACCGAGCTCATGACAGACCTGGGCCTGGGCAAGCGCATCGCGAGCATCGTGGCCAAGCGGCTCATGGTGCTGATGAGCGAGCACGGCCATCGGCCTGACGCCCTGCTGCTGAGCCGCGAGCGCTACACCTCGCACGAGCGCGTGTCGCAGGGCGCCGTCACGCTGGACGGCAGTGAGAACGCCTCGGTGCAGTACGCCCATTGCTGCCGTCCCGTGCCGGGCGATTCCATTGTGGGCTACCTGGGCCGAGGCGAAGGCCTGGTGGTGCACAACGCCCACTGCGGCGTGGCCAAGCGCCTGCAGCACAAGGACAGCGAGCGCTTCATCGCCGTGGACTGGGCCGACGAGCCCGTGCGCATGTTCGAGACCGGCATCGTCGTCACCATCACCAACAGCAAGGGTGTGCTGGCCCGCGTGGCTGCCGACCTGGCAAGCGCCGAAGCCGACATCACCCATGTGGACATGGACGACGAGGTGGCGCTGGACACCACGGATCTGCGCTTCATCGTGGCCGTGCGCGACCAGGCCCACGTGGAGGCCGCGCTGCGCAACCTGCGGCGCACGCCTGCGGTGATTCGCGCCAGCCGCATCACGCCCGCGGCCTGAGCCCCCTCCCCCTCAGGAAGCTGGCGTCTCAAACGCGGGCGGCGCATCGTGCCGCTCGTAGCGCACTTCCAGCACCTCCAGCGAGCGCACACCACCCGGCGTGGGCAGCGGCACCTCGTCGCCCACCCGGCTCTTGAGCAGCGCGCGCGCCACGGGCGAGACCCAGCTCACCTGGCCTCGGCCGCTGTCGGCCTCGTCGATGCCCATGATGGTGATGGTGCTGGTCACATCTTCTTCGTCCACATAGGTCACGGTGGCGCCGAAGAACACCTGGTCACGGCCGGCATGGACCAGCGGGTCCACCACCTCGGCCACTTCCAGCCGCTTGGTGAGGAAGCGGATGCGCCGGTCGATCTCGCGCAGGCGCTTCTTGCCGTAGAGGTAGTCGCCGTTCTCCGATCGGTCGCCGTTGCTTGCCGCCCAGTGCACCACCTCGACGATCTTCGGGCGCTCGTTGTCGATCAGGTCCAGCAGTTCGCCGCGCAGCCGGGCATAGCCCGCAGGCGTCATGTAATTGCGCGACCCGGCAGGGATGGGAGGCAGCGCCGGCCCTTCGTTGTCATCGGCCTGCGCGTCGGATTCCTTGGTGAAAGCCTTGCTCATGGCGGCATGTTACCCGCGCAACGGCCCGGCCTGCCGGGTATCCACGACCTCCACCTTCGGCTTCAGCTGTTCGCGGGGCAGGCGGATGCCTTGTTGCCGAACTCCACGAAGTTCTCGTTCATGAGGCGCGTCTTGGCATTGGTGTAGGCGTTCAGGGCCTCCTTGCTCATGTCGGCGCGGATGAACGCCACGATGCCTTCGAGCTGTGCGTCCATGCCCGCCACGAAATACCCCCGGCTTCTTTCCAGGCACCTGGGCAGCGCCAGGGCCTGCACTTCCTGGCGCAAGGCCTGCATGGTGAGCACGGGCGTGGACAGCCCGACGCGCGGCGTGGTCCGGACCACCTGCATGGCCTCCATCCACTGCTTGTGCGCCTTGTCCAGGCGTTCGTTGGCCGCCACGATGGCCTGGGCCGCCTCGGCCTTGCGCTGCGCCTTCTGGTAGCCGCCCCAGGCAACGGCGGCCACCAGCAACACGGCCAGGCCACCCATGAAGGCCAGCGTGGACATGCCCCTTGATCCTTGTTCCTTGCCCATTCCCATCCCTCTCGTTGGCGGCAGCTCGAAGCGGCTGCGCACCTTGCTGGAGCAGCAGCATAAGGCAGCCAGGGCGGTCCGGGTGCGCCACACGCATCCCCCAAAGAGGTCATGTGCCCCATGCCCAAACACGAATACAAGACCCTCGACATCGAATGGAAGCAAGGTTTTCTGGCGGGCATGAAGGCCGCGCCCCTGCCCGACTTCCATGCCATCCTCAACCGCGAAGGGCAGGAGGGGTCGCGCCTGGTCCAGATACTGTCGCCCGATCTGCAGATGCCGGCCAAAAAGGTGCAGACCATGGTGGCCGTCCTCGTGCCGCCCGCTTGCCGTCTGACACTCCCGCTGGCTGGCTGGCGCTCACAACCGGGGCGGCTTGCCCACCGGGTCCCCGGCTTCGTTCTCCACTTCGCCCGCATAGGGCCCGGTGCCATCAGGGGACGGTACCGCCGCAGGTGATGGCTGCGATGGCGCGCTACCAGGCGGCAGATCACCGGGTGGCCGGGGCAGGTGCTCCGGTACCTTGTGCAGTGGGTGGTCCTTGGGATCAATGGCCATGGTGGAAAGCTCCTGTGGCAAAGGTGTCCTCGGGCACGGCGCCGAATGCGCCCGCTGCGGGCAGGGGCCAGGCAGCATCCTCCACAAAGGCCGTCGCCCGCCACATCAGCCCGAGCGCGCGGCACTGCAGGTCAAGCTCCTCGGTGGCGATCGTGTGCTCCTGCAGATCGCAGCGGAGCATGGCCACCAGCCGCTCGCGGCCGCGCAGCAGCACTTGGTAGCCACGGCCTTCCCGGTCGGTCCAGTTGAACAGCACGGCTTCCGCGTCGACCACCACCGGAGTGGACGCCAGGTGCTCCGTGGCAGGGTCGCGCTGAAATTGGCAGGTGAGGACGTGGGTGGCCATGGGTGAGAGAAGGCAGTGGGTGATTCCGAGAGATCACCCACAGCGTGCGCCGGCCGCGGCCATGGGGGTGTAGGAATACGGCGCAAGGTGCGCTTGGCGCACGGCGCGAGAACACGCGGCACAAAGGGAAAAGCCCTGATACCTTGCGATATCAGGGCTTACCTGTTGGTGCGGCTGGCAGGAATCGAACCCACGACCCCTTGGTTCGTAGCCAAGTACTCTATCCAGCTGAGCTACAGCCGCTAAGCTTCGAATTATAGCATGGATTTTTCAACATTTCAAAAAATCACTGCTTGCTGTGTTTGCCTCCAGTGTAAAACTCCAAGGGCAATCACAGAACTCGTCTGCTGCACGTATTGTAATGCACGCGGAAGGTGCCTCCGGGCAAAACACCAAATTTATTGGTCAGAAGCCCTGGTCGGCAGACTGCCGCTGCGAAGGGATCCCATGGAAAAAGGCCCCGAAGGGCCTTTTGTACAACAAGAGGACGCGTTGTGCGCCAACCCGGTTACTGGGGCCAGATCTTGCCCTTGCTCACAAAGGTACCGTTGCTGGTCTTGTAGCCGAAGTAGATCTCAATGTTGAAGGCGCGCAGGTCCGTGTCCGCCAGGTCCAGCGTGGGCGTGAACTTCAGGCTGGCGGCATTGGTCCCCAGGCTGGTGTAGGCCACGGTTTCTGGGAAAGGCAGCACCAGTTGGGCCCAGGAATCGGCCTTGCGGAAGAACCAGACGTCCGTCGTATAGAACAGGCCATTGGCGGGGATGCGGGCTGCCACCCAGGTGCTGATCCGCGGGTTGGCAGCGACATCTGCGGCCGCCTGCGTCATCGTGATGTCCAGCTTGAGGGGCTGGCCGGCGGCGGAGACCACCGAGGTGGTGATCGTCGTGCCCGCGGGCGGTGGGTTGGTGGTGCCACCGCCGCCAGGGCTGGCAGCATCCACGGGGTCCGGGAAGGGGCTGGTAGTCCAGCTGATGGCGTTGTAGCCGGCCGCGTACTTGGGCATGTCCACGTCAATGGCGCCCTGGTAGTCGAACAGCGCTGCGCCGCTCAGCTGGCGCACGTAGAGCCACTTGCCCTGGTCGGTGCTGCCGCGGTTGGCGTCGAGCTGGCCGCCCACGAAGCGCAGGGTGCCGCCACCGTCGTGCACGACGAAGTGGTCGACGTCTTCCTTGATCAGGCGCGAGAACGAGGTGTCGATGCGCTCACCGGTCTGCGCATTCTGGTACTCGGCACCGCTCAGGGCAGCGACGCGGGTGGGCTCCTTGCCGTAGCGCAGCACAAAGGCCGATTGGGTACCCTGGGGTGCGTAGCCCGAGAACAGGAACGAACGCGTGCCTGCGGGGATGAAGATCTTGAATTCCTGGTTCTGCATCTGGAAGCCTGTGAATTCAGGCAGGGAGAGAGAACCGCCACCGGGGAACGCACAGCCGCCGGTGCCAAAGCCGATCGCACAGCCTGTCACACCCGTCGGAGCGTACTGCTCCTTGAAGCCGACCTTGGTGTCAAAGGAGTAGACAAAGGTGCCAGGCGCCGGAGGCAGCGCGATCTTGTGCGCCGTCTGGTGCATCGAAACGAAGTTTGCAGCCTGGGCAACCGTGGCCAACGCCGATAAGAACAAAACAATTAGATACCGCATCGAATGGACTCCAAAAATAAAAATAGCCAGGCAAGCGCCCATGGCCTCTTCACCAAAAGGCCACTACTTGCGCAAGAAATCAGCGCTTGCCAAGGCCGTTCGGCCTATCGCTCTGACATACCCCTGCACACCGACGCACCATCCCCAGGCCCCGAGGGTAGGACAGCAGCGTGACATGGCGTGCGTTTGCATCGTAACGGTAACGTTGCAATGTGGCAGTGATGCGGCGCACAAGTTACGCTCGGCTACCAAATAGCGAGACTCACGCCCGACCAGGGGGCCAGGCATCCGAGGGGGTGCAAAATGGCCAGAACAACGGAGAAATCGACCATGGGGAAGATCATCGGAGCCCTGTTGCTGGCCATGGCGTCCAGCGCCATGGCAGGGCCATTCGGGTTCACGCAGGGGGAGAAACTGGGCGACTTGCAGAAACGCCTGCCGCTCAAACGCGAGAGCCCGACCACCTTCAGCACCGCCCGAGCACCGTCAGGGCACCCGGACCTGGAGGAATACCGCCTGCTCATCACACCAGGAACGGGCCTGTGCAAGATCACCGGCTGGACCACCGACAAGCAGACCAATTCGCAGGGCGTTCAGGTCCAGGACGAGTTCGACCAATGGTTCCAGGCCCTGAGCGAAAAGTACGGGCCAGGCAAAAAGTACGATTTCCTGGAGCAAGGAAGTATCTGGAACGACCCGCAGGACTGGCTTACCGCACTCGCCAAGGAGGAGCGGACACTGGCCGCCTTCTGGACTTCACTGCCCTCCAATGCGGACAACATTTCCGCCATCCGCCTGAAGGCCCATGGCCTGGTGAACGGCAAATTCATGATCAGCATAGGCTATGAGTACAGCAACCACGACCAATGCCTGCGCGAAGCCAAGGCCAAAAAGAACAGCAACCTGTGAGGCTGGAGGGTGGGACCGCCGAGCCGCGTTCCGCAGAGCAGATCGCTCCGAAAAATAGCAAAAGAACTCGGCGGAATATGGTAGGGCGTGAGGGACTTGAACCCGCGACCAAAGGATTATGAGTCCTCTGCTCTAACCAACTGAGCTAACGCCCCGTGTACCTGACCAAAGATGGGGCACACGGTATTGTAGGGGTATCCAGCGGCTCAGCGGCGGTGGCTGAGCGCGTTGGAGACCAGCTTGGAGGTGATGTCCACGATCTGGATCATGCGGTCATAGGGCATGCGGGTGGGGCCGATCACGCCCAGGGTGCCCACCACCTTGCCGTCCACCTCGTAGGGCGCGCTGACCACGGACAGCTCTTCGAACGGCACCACCTGGCTTTCGCCACCGATGTAAATGCGCACGCCCTCGGCCTGGTTGGAGAAATCGAGCAGGCGCAGGATCTGTGTCTTCTGCTCGAACAGATCGAACGCCCGGCGCAAATTGCCCATGTCGCTGGAAAAGTCGCTCACGGCCAGCAGGTTGCGCTCGCCGGAGATGACCACCTCGTCCTGGGCCTCGCCCTCGGAGCCCACGTTCACGGCGGCCTGCATGAGCGAGCCGATCTCGCCGCGCAGCGCGTCCACCTCGGACTTGAGGCGCTCGCGCACCTGCTCCATGGCCAGGCCTGCGTAGTTGGCGTTGAGGAAATTGGCGGCCTCGACCAGTTGCGACTGGGAGTGGTCGATGTCGGTGAAGATCACCCGGTTCTGCACGTCGCCCTCGGGCGAGACGATGATCACCAGGAAGCGCCGCTCCGACAGCCTGAGGAATTCGATGTGCCGGAACACCGAAGTGCGCCGTGGCGCCATGACAACACCCACGAACTGCGAGAGGTTGGACAGCAGGTTGGCCGCATTGGCGATGACCTTCTGCGGCTGCTCTGGCGCCAGCGGGGGTGAAATCAAGGGGTCACGCTGCACGGTCAGCATGGTGTCCACGAAAAGCCGGTAGCCCTTGGCCGTGGGAATGCGCCCGGCAGAGGTGTGCGGGCTGGCGATCAGGCCCAGGTCCTCCAGATCGGCCATCACGTTGCGGATGGTGGCCGGCGACAGGTCCATGCCCGAGGCGCGCGACAGCGTGCGCGAGCCAATGGGCTGGCCATCGGCTATGTAACGCTCCACGAGCGCCTTGAGCAGCAACTTGGCACGGTCATCCATCATGGACCTGATTTTAATGAGGGAAGCAGCCCGATCTCTGTCGGGTTTCGCCTATCGTTGTGCGCACAAGCATCCCACGGGATGCACTAGCATCGGGCAATGGGCACCCGCGCGGCCACCGTTCACCAGGTACAAGGCCCCGCCGGATCCCCGTGTTCCAACAACAATGATGTAATTTCGCGATGACGTCCAATTTCCGCCATGTCGCGCTGATCGGCAAATACCAGCATGCCTCGGCCACGGGCTCGACCATGACCGAGGCCTCGCGCCAGGCCCTGCAGGACATCGCCCAGTTCCTGCAGAGCCAGGGCTGCTCTGTGGTGCTGGAGTCCGAGACCGCAGCCAACAGCGGCCTGGGCGACTACCCGGCCATGGACGTGGACACCATCGGCGCGCGCTGCGACCTGGGTCTGGTGGTCGGCGGCGACGGCACCATGCTGGGCATAGGCCGGCAACTGGCGCGCCACAGGACCCCGTTGATCGGCATCAACCAGGGGCGGCTGGGCTTCATCACCGACATCCCCTTCGGCACCTACCAGACCACCCTGCCCCCCATGCTGCAAGGGGAGTACGAGGAGGACCTGCGCCCGCTGATGCATGCCCGCGTGGTGCGCGATGGCCAGGTGGTCTTCGAGGCCCTGGCCATGAACGACGTGGTGGTGAACCGGGGCGCCACCTCGGGCATGGTGGAGCTGCGCGTGGAGGTGGGCGGCCGCTTCGTGGCCAATCAGCGGGCGGACGGCCTGATCATCGCCTCTCCGACAGGCTCCACGGCGTATGCGCTGTCGGCCGGCGGCCCCATGCTGCACCCCTCGATTCCCGGCTGGGTGCTGGTGCCGATTGCGCCGCACACCCTGTCCAACCGCCCCATCGTGCTCTCGGACGCGACCGAGATCGCGGTCGAGGTGGTCAGCGGCCGCGACGTGAGTGCCAACTTCGACATGCAGTCGCTGGCCTCGCTGCTGCACGGCGACCGCATCCTGGTGCAGCGCTCCGAGCACTGCGTGCGCTTTCTGCACCCGCTGGGCTGGAACTACTTCGCCACCCTGCGCAAGAAGCTGCGCTGGAACGAAGGGGGCTCCTGACCATGGCCCTGAGGCGCATCACGCTGCGTGATTTCGTCATCGTCGAGGCGCTGGAGCTGGAGCTTCAAGGCGGATTCACCGTGCTCACCGGCGAGACCGGCGCTGGCAAATCCATCCTGATCGACGCCGTTCAACTGGTGCTCGGCGCCCGCGCCGATGCCGCCCTGGTGCGCGAGGGATGCGCCCGCACCGATGTGTGCGCGGAATTCGACGCCCCGGCCCATATCCGCCCCTGGCTCGAAGAGGCCGGGCTCGAGGGCGAGGACTTGCTGTTGCTGCGCCGCACGGTGGACACCCAGGGCAAGAGCCGCGGCTGGATCAACGGCACGCCCGCCACGGCCACACAGCTGCGCGCGCTGGGCGAGCTGCTGCTCGACATCCACGGCCAGCACGCCTGGCAGAGCCTGACCCGGCCCGAATCGGTGCGCGGCCTGCTCGACGCCTACGCCGGCACCAGCGACCGCCCCACAGTGGAACGCTGGAACCAGTGGCGGCAGGACCAGAAGGCCCTGGCCCAGGCGCGCGCCGCGCAGGCCACCCTGCAGCAGGAGCGCGAGCGCCTGCAGTGGCAGATCGCCGAAGTGGACAAGCTGGCCCCGGGCGATGACGAATGGCCCGAGCTCGACGCCCAGCACAAACGCCTGTCCAACGCCTCGGCGCTGATGGACGCGGCCAACGCCGCCATTGCAGCCCTCACGGGCGGCGACGCAGAAGGCGGGGGCGGAGCGCTCGACGGCCTGTCGCGTGCGCAAGACCTGTTGCAGGGCCATGAGCACCTGGAAGCCGAGTTCGCCAGCGCCGCCGACATCCTCAACTCCGCCGTGGCCCAGGCCGGGGATGTGGTGCATTCGCTGCACGCCTACCTGCGCCACAACGACCTGGACCCCGAGCGCCTGGCCGCCGTGGATGCGCGCCTGTCGCTGTGGATGACGCTGGCGCGGCGCTACAAGCGCAGTCCGGTGGAGCTGCCCGCCTTGCTGCACGGCTGGAAGGCCGAGCTGCAGCGGCTCGACGCTGCGGCCGACCTGGGGGCCCTGGAAAAGGCCGAGGCCGCCAGTGCCCGGGCCTACCAGGCAGCGGCGCGCGCCCTGTCGCTGGCGCGGGCCAAGGGGGCGCCCCGGCTGTCGGCCGCCATCACCCAGGCCATGCAGGGCCTGGGCATGGCTGGCGGCCAGTTCGCGGTGGCCCTGGACAAGCTGGCCGAGCCCGCCGCCCACGGCACGGACGACGTCGCCTTTCTCGTGGCCGGCCACCCGGGCACGAGCCCCCGGCCCATCGGCAAGGTGGCCTCGGGCGGCGAGCTGTCGCGCATTTCGCTGGCCATCGCCGTCACCACCAGCGCTCTGGGCGAGGCGCCCACCCTGATCTTCGACGAGGTGGACTCGGGCGTGGGCGGGGCCGTGGCCGACACCGTGGGACGGCTCATGCAGCAGCTCGGGCGCGACCGCCAGGTGCTCACCGTCACCCATTTGCCCAAGGTGGCCGCGCGCGCCGACCACCACCTGGTGGTCTCCAAGCGCAGCAGCGCCCGTGGCACGGCCAGCCAGGTAGTGGCCGTGCAGGGCGAGGACCGCATTGCCGAGATGGCGCGCATGCTGGGCGGCGATGCCTCCAGCAAGGCGACCGTGGCCCACGCGCGCGAGATGCTGACCATCGCGCCGCCCGCCGCCCCCGCTCGCCGATCCAAGAAGAGGAAGCAGACCGATGGCGCTTGAGATCGTGCTGATCACCGGCATGTCCGGTTCGGGCAAGTCGGTGGCCCTGCATGCCCTGGAGGATGCGGGCTACTACTGCGTGGACAACCTGCCGCCCGAGCTGCTGCCGGCCTTCGTGGCGCTGGAGCACCGCCACCATGGCAACCGCGTGGCCATCGCCATGGACGTGCGCAGCGCCACCTCGCTGCCGCTGGTGCCGCTGGAACTCGACCGGCTGCGCAAACAGGGCGTGGTGGTGCACTCGCTGTTCCTGGACGCGACCATCGACACCCTGGTGCGGCGCTTTTCCGAAACGCGCCGGCGCCACCCGCTGTCGCATGACGAGCTGACCCCCGATGCGCTCAAGCAGGGCCGGCGCGCGCTGGTGCAGATCATCGAGCTGGAGCGGGAACTGCTGGCCGAATTGCGCGAGGAGGCGCACGTCATCGACACCAGCGCCATCCGTGCCTCGCAATTGCAAAGTTACGTAAAGACCTTGATGGCGACCGCGCCCGGGCAGCTGACCCTGGTGTTCCAGTCCTTCGCCTTCAAGCGCGGCCTGCCCGTGGATTCGGATTACGTGTTCGACGTGCGCATGCTGCCCAATCCGCACTACGAACCCGAGCTGCGCGAGAAAACCGGACTGGAGGCCCCCGTGGCCGATTTCCTGCGTGCGCAACCCGATGTGGCGCTGATGCAAAGCCACATCGAAGGCTTTCTGGCGCACTGGCTGGAGATGCTGGACCGCAACCACCGCAGCTACGTGACGGTGGCCATTGGCTGCACAGGTGGCCAGCACCGCTCGGTGTACCTGGTGGAGCGGCTGGCCGAGGCCTTTGGCCGGCGCTGGGCCACGCTGCGACGCCACCGCGAGCTGGACGGGCGCTGACCCGGCGCCTTACAACAGGCCGCCGAACAGATTTCCCAGCAGCTTGCGGATGGGCGCAGGCAGCCCCATGGCTTCCCACTCGCTGGCGCCGTACCAGCCGCCCTCCCCGGTCGCTTCGCGGTCCATGGGCACGCTGAGCACCACGGGGTGCAGGTGCAAATCCCGATGGGTCAGCACATGCAGGAAGGCGCCCAGTGCCTCGGTCTGCCCCGGGGCCACCGGAGCGGGCAGGTGCGCCAGATGGTCGTGCAGGTGCGCCTCGTCGGCGAACACCGGCAGGCAGAACAGTCCGGCCCAGATGCCCGAATCGGGCCGGCGCTCCAGCCAGACACGGCCTTGCGCGTCGCGCATCACCAGCAGCCACCACGATTCAGCCCGGCGCTTGAGCTTGCGCGTGCGCACCGGGTAGCGCTCGGCATCGCCCGCCTGGCCGGCCACGCAGATGTCCACCAGCGGGCAGGGCGGGCAATCGGGCGCGCGCGGGCTGCACAGCGAAGCGCCCAGGTCCATCAAGCCCTGGGTGTAGCGCGGCATCGCGTTGGCGAGGTCGTCCGTGGGCAGCAGCGCCTCGGCTTCATCCCACAGCAGGCGCTCGTTCTTCGCCACCGCCAGGTCGGCATCGAAACCCAGCACCCGCGTGAGGACGCGGCGCACGTTGGCGTCGAGGATGGGCGTGCGTTCGGCAAAGCAGAAGGATGCGATGGCGCCGGCCGTGGACCGGCCTATGCCCGGCAGGGTGGCCAGCACCTCGGCCGTGCGCGGAAAAGCACCGCCATGCAGGGCCACCACGGCCTGGGCGCAGGCGTGCAGGTTGCGCGCCCGGCTGTAGTAGCCCAGGCCGCTCCACAGGCCCATGACCTCATCCTGCGGTGCGCGGGCCAGGGCCTGCACGTCGGGGAATCGCTCCAGGAAGCGCGCGTAGTAGCCCAGCACCGTGCTCACCTGGGTCTGCTGCAGCATGATCTCGGACAGCCAGACCCGGTACGGGTCGCGCGTGTTCTGCCAGGGCAGGTGGTTGCGCCCGGCCGTCGCCTGCCAGCGCACCACGCGCCGGGCGACCTCCCCAGCCGCCACACTCATGGAAGCGGCAAGGCCACGTCCACGGCGGACTCTTCGATCACGGCCGGATCGGCGTCGAGCGGCGCGATCAGCTGCGAAGTCAGCTCCTGCAGGCGGTGCTCAAGCTGGATCAGCTCGCCCTCGCCCTCCTCGATCTCCGCGATGCGCTCCACCAGCCCGCTGGCGGCCTGCTGGATGCGGTCCACCGCCTCCATGCGGCGGGCAAAGCTGCGGCGGCGCTCGCGCAGCTGCGCGTCGAGCTGTGCGGTGGCGGACTTGCTCCACAGCTCCAGGTCATTGGCAGCGGATTCATACACCGTGCGCAGGCGCATGGCCAGGGCGCGCACCAGGCGTTCGGAAAACTCGGGCTGGGCCAGCTTGAGCGAATTGCCCAGGCCCAGGTACTGCAGGTGGCTCTGCTCGATCTGCGACAGGTCGTGCCCGAAGTGCTCGAGCTGCGGCGGCGGCGGCACCTGCAGCGAGAAGCCGAACTCGGCATTGAGCTGGCGGAAGGTGCCGCCCAGCATGGCCTGGATCTCGGTGCCCGAGGCCTGGGCCTTGTCCAGCGTACCGCGCAGCTTGTCGAAGGTCTGCATGTAGATCTTCTTGACGCCGAGCTTGAGGCCCTTTTGCTGCAGCAGCTGGGCCAGCTCGGCCAGTTCCACCTTAAGCGCCTTGGAGCCCAGTTGCTGGAACACGTCGCGCAGGAGCTTGAGGTGCACGGCACGCACCGCCTGGATCTTGGAGGCGGAGAGGTCGAACTCGTGCTGCTCCTGCTCGATGCGCTGGCGCATGGACTCGATGACCGAAGCGTTCTTGCCGCGCAGGCTGCGCAGCTCGGCCATCTGGTCGTCCAGGTCGCGCCGGCGGATGTTGATGACGCGCCCGGTCTCGGCGCGCAGGCCCGCGACGCCCGTGGCCACGGCCGCGCGCAGGATGGCCTGGCGCTGTCCCATGATGCCCTTGGCCAGCGCCTCTTCGAGCACCGGCAGACCGCTGGTCTCCAGCAGCAGGTCGTCGGCCGATATCTTGGCCACCAGGCCCTTCTGGGCGGACACGGGCACCACCTTGTCGTGGGCCACGCCCAGCATGTCGGCCGCGGTGGAGACCTGGCGCTCCATCTGCGCCTGGATCTGCTCGGCGGAATTGAGCGAATCCCACAGGGTGTCGATCTTGTTGAGCACGACCAGCCGGCCGTCCAGGCTCTCGGCCGAGGTGGCCAGGTGCTCGCGCCAGATGGACAGGTCCGAACGCGTCACCCCGGTATCAGCGCTCAGGATGAACACCACGGCATGGGCCTGGGGAATCAGGTTCACCGTGAGCTCGGGCTCTGCGCCCACGGCGTTCAGGCCCGGGGTATCCAGAATCACCAGCCCCTGCTTGAGCAGGGGATGCGGGATGTTGATGATGGCGTGGCGCCACATCGGCACCTCGATCAGGCAGTTGGCGTCGGGAATCGGGTTCTCGTCCACCAGGTCGTCATGCCAGAAACCCAGCGCCCGGGCGTTGTCCAGGCTCACGCGGCGCACTTCGGCCACCTTCTCCAAGGCCTTGGCGATCTGGTCGGGATCATTCACGTCCAGCGGGATCTCCTGCCAGCGCTCGGGCCTCAGGCGCCACTCGGCCAGGCCGTGCATCTGCAGGCGCGTCTCGATGGGCAACAGGCGCAGGCTGGGTGCGAAGTCGGCGTCGTAGCCCAGTTCGGTAGGGCACATCGTGGTACGCCCCGCGCTGGCGGGCATGATGCGCCGGCCATAGTCGGCAAAGAAGATCGCGTTGATCAGCTCGGATTTGCCGCGTGAGAACTCGGCAACGAACGCGACCATCACCTTGTCGGTGCGGACCTGGCTTTCCAGGCGCTGCAGGCGCTCCTGGACGGATGCGTCCATCAACTCGTGCGAAGCCATCCACTCGGCCAGCTGCTTGAGCTGCTGGGCGAACGCACGCCGCCACGCGCCATGCTGGTCAAACTGCTCGTTGAATGAAGGTCCCACTTTGCTCCCGGTGTTCGATAACGACTGTTTCTGAACTGAACAAAATATAGCATCGACTGTCCGCCAGCCATAGCTGTGGATGGTGCTTAGG
>NZ_JBKDTZ010000127.1:0-54725 GCF_046339755.1 Acidovorax sp.
GCAACATCCTCACCAGAGAACTGCGCTCAAGGCTCCAGGTCGGACGCCTGCCTGAAGCGTCGCGCAGCGAGCTGCTGGACGCATAGCCTTGCGGCAGGCCCGCCCGTGGGTGGGGAGGCCTTCCAGGCCCTCAGCCCCTTCGCACCAGGAAAGGCCGCAGCCGGCTGGCAAGCGGCATGGCCAGGCCCACCCAGCGGATCAGGCGGCGCGGCCCGGCCACCAGGGCGACCCCCGCCAGGGCCGCCACCGCGGCCGGGTGCTCCTTGGCAAAGGCCGCGGCCCGCAGCGCAAACGGCTCGTCCGAGGAGGCCTGTTGCGCCGACTGGGCCAGCGCCACCGACTGGGCGCGCGCGATGCGGCGCGCGCGGATGCGCTCACGTTGCTTGGCAATGCGGTCGAGCACCCGTTGCTGCTCGGCCGTGGGTTCGGGAACAAAGGCTTGTTGGTTGTCGGCAGCCATCACAGGCGCTCCTTGATGTCGCGCCAGTCCTGGGCGAGTTCCTTGCGGGTCAGCGCAAAGCCGTTGCTGGCCCGCTTGGCCACGGACACCAGGCCAAACAGCGTGCCGCCCCAGCCGAGCAACCAGGCCCCCGCCACCAGCCAGCCCACCAGCACGCGGTGTTCGGTGTCCCAGAATTGCACCAGCACCGCCATGGACAGCATGATGAGGGCCACCACCGTGAGCCCGCCGACCAGGATGGTCAGCACCAGCAGCTGCTGCAGGCGCTGTTTCTGGTCCTGCCATTCCAGGCGGGCCAGGTCCATCCGGTCTTCGGCTGCAATCGCCCCTTCTATGACATTTGCGCGCCAGCGCGCCACCAGCGCATCCAGGCCCAGAAGAGCAAGCCAGTTCATCAGTGTCCTTGGGTTCTACGGGTCAAAGCAGGCCGTGCGGCCTGCGGGTCAACACACAGCCGTTTCAGCGGCGTGCAAGCACGAAGCCGACCAGGGCGCCCACGGCCAGCGCGGCACCAGCCACGCGCCAGGGTTCGTCATGGGCATAGCGGTCCGCGGCCAGCGCGGCATCCTTGGCTTGGCGGGCGGCATCCTGGGCAGCACGCACGGTCGCTTCGCGCGCGCTGTGCAAGCCATCGTCGAGCTTCTGGCGCAAGACCTTGATGTCGGGAATGGAATCGAGGTCCTTGCTGGCCAGCAGGCCGCGCAGGTCGGACACGAGTTTTTCCAGATCGGCCTGGGTCGTGGAGATGGAGTCGGAAACGCTCATAAAGCAAACCTTTCTGATTAGACATTGAAGAAATCACACCCCATGGGTTGCCTGTGGCTCCCCCTCATGCAGCGCTCACTGTCATCTTAGCGGACACATTGCCAAACGCCTTGTAGGACTTGGACTCAATGGCTTACGCATGACAGGGTGTTGACACGCATCATGAGAACAAGGCCGCCACATGCGCGCCGATGGCCAGCGCACTGGTCAGGCCTGGGGACTCGATACCGAACAGGTTCACCAGGCCCGGCACGCCATGCACCGCTGGCCCCTGGATCAGGAAATCGGCCGCCGGTTCATCCGGCGCCGTGATCTTGGGGCGCATGCCAGCATAGCCCGGCAGCAGCGCGCCGTCCGCCAGGCCGGGCCAGTACTTGCGCACCTCGGCGTAGAAGGCATCGCCGCGCGCCGGGTCCACCTGCAGGTCCGCAGGGTCGCCCACCCACTGCACGTCGGGGCCGAAGCGGGCCTGGCCACCCAGGTCCAGCGTGAGGTGCACACCCAGGCCCGCCGCCTCGGGGGCGGGATAGATGAGGCGGGTGAACGGCGCGCGCCCGGCCAGTGTGAAGTAGTTGCCCTTGGCGTAGTACGGCACGGGCACATGGCGTGGGTCCAGCCCTTCGAAGCGCCGTGCCAGGTCAGGCGCGGCAAGCCCTGCGGCATTGACCACCGTGCGCGCCAGCAGTTCGGTTCCATCGGCCGCCTGCAGGAGGATGCCCTCGGCCGTGCAGCGCGCCTGTGCCAGTGGAGAGTTGAGCGCCACCAGGCCCCCCGCATGCTCCAGGTCGCCCTGCAAGGCCAGCATCAGCCCATGGCTGTCGATGATGCCGGTGCTCGGCGAATGCAGCGCGGCCACGCACTGCAGCGCAGGCTCCAGCGCCTGGGCGGCTACAGCATCCAACCACACGAGATCGTGAACGCCGTTGGCTTTTGCGCGCGCCTCGATGCCCTGTAGTGAGGGTATCTGCTCCAGGGAGGTGGCCACGATCAGCTTGCCGCAGCGCCGGTGCGGCACGCCGCGCGCGGCGCAGTAGGCATAGAGCATCTCGCGCCCCTGCACGCACAGCCGGGCCTTGAGCGACCCGGCCGGGGCGGACAGCCCGGCGTGGAGGACCTCGCTGTGGCGCGAGCGGGTGCCGGTGCCGATGGCATCGGCGGCTTCCAACACCATCACCTCGCGCCCCTGCAGCGCCAGCGCGCGGGCCACGGCCAGCCCGACCACGCCGGCGCCCGCCACCACGCAATCGACGGCTTCGCTCACCGCGTTGCCGCCTGCTCGAATCCGTCGAGCACATTCACGGCGTTGTGGCCCAGCTCCGCCGCTGCGTAGCCGCCTTCCAGCACAAACACCGTGGGCAGGCCGAGCGCGGCCAGGCGTTCGCCCAGGCGCGTGAAGTCCGTCGTCTTGAGGGCGAACTTGGAGATCGGATCATCCTCGAAGGCATCGAGCCCGAGCGAGACCACCAGCGTATCGGCCTGGTACTGGGCAATGCGCGCACAGGCCTGCTCCAGTGCGGCGAACCACTGCTCGGCGCTGGTGCCTGCGGGCAGCGGCAGGTTCAGGTTGAAACCCGCGCCCTGCCCTTCGCCGGTTTCGTCGGCATGGCCCAGGTAGAACGGGTACTCGGTGCACGGGTCGCCGTGCATGCTGATGAAGAGCACGTCGTCGCGGCCGTAGAAGATGCTCTGGGTGCCATTGCCGTGGTGGTAGTCCACGTCCAGCAGGGCCACGCGCTGCGAGCCATGGTTGCGCAGCCACTGCGCGGCCACGGCGGCATTGTTGAGGAAGCAGTAGCCGCCCATGAAATCCGGGCCTGCATGGTGGCCGGGCGGGCGCGTGCAGCAGAACGCCGCGCGCGCGCCCTGGGCCACGCGGTTCGCTGCGCTGGCTGCTGCATCGGCGCCGGCCTTGGCGGCCTCCCAGGTGCCTTCGGCCATGGGCGTGCCGTTGTCCATGGAATACAGGCCCAGTTTGGCCACGAAGTTGTCCGGCTCCACGTCGCTGCGCAGGCTGCGCACCGGCCACACCGAGGGAAAGGGCTGGACCGAGGCATTGGCCGCATCCAGCGCCAGCCATTGCGGCCAGGCCGTCTGCAGAAAGGCCAGGTAGCGCGGCGCGTGGATCTGGGCCAGTACGGGGCTGCTGTCCACGTCGGGCACCAGCAGGCCGTGGCCGCGTTCGCGCAGGGCGTCTTCGACGTACTGGGCGCGCACCGGCTTCTCGAAGCAGGGCACGCGCTCGCCGCGGTAGAACTCGTGGACCGGCGCATGCCGGTGGTGCAGCGGGTTGTGGAAGGAAATCATGCAGGCAGAGTCAAAAAGAGGGAGGCCAGCCCCGGCAGGACAGGGGCGGCAGGGCTCACCACTTTAGCGCGTCCCGCACCGCTTTCGGTGCACCAGAACTCAGCACCACCGTGCTGCGATCTCCAAGGCTGGAACGCCCGGCGCCGTCTCGCACAGGGCGATTCAGACCGCCTTACGAGGTGGCTTCCTCTGGCGGGATAAGGCACGCCACCGCCTGCGATGATGGCCGGACGACATCCGCCCAAGCTGGCACAGCGCTTGCATCTCATCTTGTATCCAAGATTGAATTCTTCAAAATGGTGCAAGCAACAAGCTCCCTGGTGGCCGAACTTCCTTCTGCAGCGGCGGACCTGCCCGCGCTGGCGCCGCAGGCCTGGATCCTGCGCTGCGAGCCCCCCATCGCCGGCACGGCCGGCGGGCCTCTCAGCGGCCTGACTTTCGCGGTCAAGGACAACATCGACGTGGCGGGCCACCCCACCTCGGCCGCCTGCCCGGCCTTCGCCCATGCGCCTGCGGCCCATGCCGCGGTGGTGCAGCGCCTGCTCGATGCCGGCGCCACCCTGGTGGGCAAGACCAACCTGGACCAGTTTGCCTGCGGGCTCAATGGCACTCGCTCGCCGCACGGCGCCGTGCCCAATGCGCTGGACCCGGCCTATGTCTCGGGCGGCTCCAGCTCGGGCTCGGCCTATGTGGTGGCCACCGGGCAAGTCGACTTCGCGCTGGGCACCGACACCGCCGGTTCGGGCCGCGTGCCGGCCGGGCTGAACAACATCGTGGGCATCAAGCCGACCAAGGGCCTCATCAGCGCCCGCGGCGTGGTGCCGGCGGCGCAAAGCGCCGACTGCGTCTCGATCTTCGCGCGCACGGTGGACCTCGCAGCCCGCGTGCTGCAGGTGGCCCAGGGCTATGACGCCGAGGACCCCTATGGCCGCCAGCTCAGGCTGGCCAGCGAGCCGCTGCCAGCAAGCTTCCGCTTCGGTGTGCCCGACGTGCTGGAGTTCTTTGGCGACGCAGCGGCCGAGTCCGCATTCGCCGAGGCCGTGGCCCGGCTGAAGGCCCTGGGCGGCACGCCGGTCTCCATCCACTACGCACCCCTGGCCCAGGCCGCCGCCCTGCTCTACGAAAGTGCCCTGGTGGCCGAGCGCTACGCCGCCGTGCGCAGCTTCTTCGATGCGCATGCCGACCAGGTGGTGGAGCCGGTGCGCAGCATCCTGGCCAGCGGGCGCGGCTACAGCGCGGCCGACCTGTGCGATGCCCAGACCCGTCTGCGCGCGCTGGGCCAGCAGGTCGCACCCATGTGGCAAGGGGCCGAGGCCATCGATGTGCTGCTGGTGCCCACGGCGCCAACGCACTACACCATTGCGGCCATGCAGGCCGACCCGGTGGTGCTCAACCGCAACCTCGGGGCCTATACCAACTTCGTCAACCTGCTGGACTATGCCGCCATCGCGGTGCCCAGCAGCCTGCGTGCCGATGGCCTGCCCTTCGGCATCACCCTGATCGGCCCCTGCGGCAGCGACCTGCAACTGGCCGAGCTGGGCCAGCGCTACCACCATGCCACCGGCCTGCCCCAGGCCGCCGGCAGAACGCCCCTGCCCGCGCCCCAACCCATCGCCGGCCTGCTGGCGCCCGCCACGGTACAGGTCGCCGTGGTCGGCGCGCACCTGAGCGGCATGCCGCTCAATGGCCAGCTCGCCGAGCGCGGCGCCACGCTCGAGCGCGCCACCGAGACCGCACCCGACTACCAGCTCTACGCCTTGCCCGGCACCGTGCCGCCCAAGCCCGGCCTGCTGCGCGTGGCGCCGGGCCAGGGCACGCGCATCGCCGTCGAGGTCTGGCGCATGCCGGCCGCGCACTACGGCAGCTTTGTCGCGCTGATTCCCCAGCCGCTGGGCATAGGCACCCTGTCCCTGGCCGACGGCAGCAGCGTGCAGGGCTTCATCTGCGAGCCGCTGGCTCTGGCCGGGGCGCGCGACATCAGCCACTTTGGCGGCTGGCGGGCGTACATCGCGTCGCTCAAGGCCGGCAACTGATTCCATCCACTCCATCCCTTCCAACCCTGCTGCAGGAGCCTGCCATGACATCCCACAGTTCCACCCCTTCCACCGGCACCTCGCGCCGCCGCGTCCTGCAGGCCTCGGCCGCCACCCTGGGCGCACTGGCCGCGCCCGCGCTGGTGCGCGCCCAGGCTGCGCCCAAGATCCGCATCGGCTTCTGGCCCGTGGCGGCCGGCCTGCCCTTCTTCGCTGCGGTGGAAAAGGGCTATTTCAAGGAGGCCGGGCTGGACGTGGAGCCGCTCAAGTTCGCGGGCGCCCAGCAGGTGATGGAGGCCATGCTCTCGGGCCGGTCCGATGGCAGCTCCAACGGCACGGGCTCGGCCAACCTGGCCATCGGCGAGATCGCCCAGCCCGGTCTGTTCAAGATCTTCGCGACCAACCCGAGCAACGCCAAGTTCGTGCTCGATCAGTTCATCACCGGCAAGGACAGTGCCATCAAGACCATGGCCGACCTCAAGGGCAAGAAGATCGCCTCGGGCCCCGGCATCCAGAACATGACCCTGTGCAAGACCATGCTGGAGCGTGCCGGTGCCAGCGGCGTCACGGTGACCGAGCTGCCCATCGGCCAGCACATCGCCGCCATCGTGGCCGGGCAGGTCGATGCCTGCTACACGCTGGAGCCCACGGGCACCATCGGCCGCATGAACGGGACCACGCGCGTCATTGAATCGGGCGTGGTGGCCAAATACATCCTGGGCGACGCCATGGCCCCCTGGCACGGCGGCGCGGCCAGCCTGACCAGCGAATTCATCAAGAAGAACCCCGAAGCCGCCAAGAAATTCATCGCCGCCTATGCCCGGGGCATCGAGCTGGTGCGCACCAAGCCCGAAGAAGCGCGCCAGTTCATGAAGGGCTACACCGCCATCGAAGGCCCGCTCACGGCCGAGGTGCCGCTGGCCTCGTACATGCTCTACAACGAGTTCAAGCCCAGCGACCTGGCGCACTTCCAGAAGTTCTACGACCTGTTCACCGAGAAGGGCATCTTCGAGAAGAAGGTCGTGGTCGACAGCCTGATCTACAAGGCCTGAGGGCAAGGCGCACCATGGCCGACACGACCTCCACCACCGCCGGCGCCTGGTCGCCACCCGCGGGCAAGGCGGCCTCCGCCGTACCGAAGAAGCCCGCCTGGGACCGGTTCCTGCCCTTCGCCGGCCCCCTGGCCCTGTTCATCGTCTGGGACCTGGTGGTGCGCCTGGGCTTCATCAAGCCCATCCTGCTGCCACCGCCCGGCACTACCGTGCTCACCCTGGTCACCGGCCTGGCCGGCGGGCCGCTGCTGCTGGACTTTGCCGTGACCGTCTGGCGCACGGTGCAGGCCTTTTTGATCGCCGCCGTGGTCGGTGTGCCCCTGGGCGTGCTGCTGGGCAGCAACGAGCGCGCCTACCGCAGCGTGGAGTTCCTGATCGACTTCTTCCGCTCCACGCCCTCCTCGGCCCTGATCCCGCTGTTCCTCTTGATCTTCGGCGTGTCGGACGTGAACAAGGTCGCCATCGCCGCATTCGGCGCCTTTTTGATCGTCATCTTCAACAGCGCCTACGGCGTCATCAATGCCCGCAAGCAGCGCGTGATGGCGGCGCGCGTCATGGGCGCCTCGCGCTGGCAGATCTTCAAGGACGTGCTGGTCTGGGAAAGCCTGCAACCTACCTTCGTCGGCCTGCGCTCGGCCGTGTCGATGGCGCTGGTCATCGTCATCGTGGCCGAGATGTTCATCGGCTCCGACAACGGCCTGGGCCACCGCATCATCGACGCGCAGCAGGTGCTCAACGTCAAGAGCATGTACGCCGCCATCCTGGCTGCCGGCGCGCTGGGCTATGCCCTGAACATCCTGTTCCTCGTCGCCGAGCGCAAGATCGTGCACTGGAGCGGCCGATGAACGCCGTCGTCAACGGCGCCGTGTACGCCGACCTGCCCCGCCGCGCCTTCACCCCCGGCCCGGCCGGCACCCACATCACCATCCGCGGTCTGACCAAATACTTCGCGGGCTGGCCGCTGTACGAGGACTTCGACCTCGACATCCCCAAGCACAAGATCGTCTCGGTCTTCGGCCCCAATGGCTGCGGCAAGAGCACGCTGATCAACATGATCGCCGGCCTCGTGCCCATCGACAGCGGCGAGATCCTGTTCGACGGCAAGAGCCTCAAGGACACCAAGATCGGCTACGTCTTCCAGAACTACCGCGAGGCGATGTTCCCGTGGATGCGCACCATCGACAACATCGCCTACCCGCTCAAGCTCGAAGGCAGGAGCAAGGCCGAGGTGGACCGCCGCATGGCCGAGCTGGTGGCCTCGTTCGACGTGAAGTTCGACCTCAACCGCTACCCCTACGAGCTCTCGGGCGGGCAGCAGCAGACGGCCTCCATCATGCGCGCGCTGGCGCCCAACCCCGAGGTGCTGTTCCTCGACGAGCCCTTCTCGGCGCTGGACTTCGAGATGACGCTGTTCATCCGCGAGAAGCTGCAGGAGGTGTTCATGCAGACCGGCACGACCATGCTGCTGGTCTCGCACGACCTCGAAGAAGCCGTCTACCTGGCCGACGAGGTGCTGCTGCTGACCAAGCGCCCGACCAAGGTGGCCGAGATCCTGCACTACGTGGACGCGCGCCCGCGCACCCTGGCCACGCTGAGCGAACCCGGTTTCGTGGCGATGAAGAAGCTCAGCCTGGAGATCTTCCAGCGCGAGGTGCGCCGATGAACGCCGCCGAACTCGAACGCTACCTGGACGCGGCCTCGGCCGCCATCGGCCTGCCCATCGCGCCCGAGCACCGCGCGGCCGTGCTCGGCTACCTGGCCCTGGCCAGCGGCTTTGCCGACACCGTCAACGCCGTGCCCCTGGACGCCACGGACGAACCCGCCATGGCCTTCGTGCCCGTGTCACCGCAGGAGGGCAGCGCATGACAGGCCCGGGGTGGCAACGGGACGCCGCCGGCATGGCGCAGGCCGTGGCGGCGCGCGACGTGACGGCCACAGCGCTGGTAACGGCCTGCCTGGCGCGCATCGGGCAGACCGACGCCCGTGTGAACGCCTTCCCCGAAGTGCTGGGCACCCGTGCCCTGGCACGCGCCGCGCGCATCGATTCCGGCCTGGCCGATGGCACGCAGGCGGCCCTGCCGCTGCTCGGCGTGCCCTTTGCGGTGAAGAACCTGTTCGACGTGGCGGGCATCGCCACCCTGGCGGGCTCGAAGATCGAGCGCGACGCAGCACCCGCCAAGGCCGATGGCCTGCTGGTGCAGCGGCTGGAGGCTGCGGGCGCCATCCTGGTCGGTGCCCTCAACATGGACGAGTACGCTTACGGCTTCACCACCGAGAACAGCCACGCGGGCGCCTGCCACAACCCGCACGACCTGGCACGCATCGCGGGCGGCTCCTCGGGTGGTTCAGGCGCAGCGGTGGCGGCCGGCCAGGCGCCCATCACCCTTGGCTCGGACACCAATGGCTCGATCCGCGTGCCGTCCTCGCTGTGCGGGGTGTTCGGCCTCAAGCCCACCTTCGGGCGCCTGCCGCGCACGGGCAGCTTTCCCTTCATCTCCAGCCTGGACCACCTGGGCCCCATGGCGCGCAGCGTGCGCGACCTGGCACTGGCCTACGACGCCCTGCAGGGGCCCGAGGCACCCGGCGCGCACACGGATGCCGGCTGCGCGCAGCGGCCTGTGGAACCGGTTTTCCACACACTGGGACACGGCACGGCGGGCCTGCGCATCGGCGTGCTCGGCGGCTACTTTGCAAACAACGCCCTGCCCGAGGCGCGTGCCGGCGTGGCCCGGGTGGCGCAGGCGCTGGGCGCCGAGGCCGAACCGGTGGAACTGCCGCTGGTGGAGGCCGGCCGTGCGGCAGCCTTCCTCATCACCAATGCCGAGGCCGGTGCGCTGCACCTCGACAACCTGCGCACGCGGGCGGCCGACTTCGAACCGCTGTCGCGCGACCGCTTCCTGGCCGGTGCACTGATCCCAGCGGCCTGGGTGGCGCGGGCCCAGCGCGTGCGCGGCCGCTATGCCCGCGCTGCTGCCGCCGTGCTGGCGCGCTACGATCTGCTGCTGGCCCCTGCCACACCCTGCGCGGCCACACCCATCGGCACCGAGCGCTTGGACCTCAACGGCCGCGACCTGCCGCTGCGCCCCAACATGGGCCTGCTGACCCAGCCCATCTCGTGCATCGGCCTGCCCGTGTGCTCCGTGCCGGTATGGGGCGCGCATCCCACCCTGCCCATCGGCGTGCAGCTCATCGCCGCGCCCTGGCGCGAAGACCTGGTGCTGCGCGCCGCCGCCGCGCTGGAGGCCGCCGGCATCTGCCACGCCCCCATAGCCACTCTGTGAACGCCATGCACTACCCCATCAACCAGCCGGAGGTGCTTGCCGAAGTGCAGGCCGTGTTCGCCCGCTACGAAGACGCGCTGGTGAACAACAAGGTCGATGTGCTCGACGAGCTGTTCTGGGACAGCCCCCACACCCTGCGCTATGGCGCCACCGAAAACCTGTACGGCTACGCGCAGATCCAGGCGTTTCGCGCCGCGCGCCCGTCCCAGGGCCTGCAGCGGCGCCTGCTGCGCACCGAGATCACGACCTATGGGCGCGACTTCGCCACCGCCAACGTGGAGTTCCAGCGCGAGGGCAGCGCCCGCACCGGCCGCCAGAGCCAGACCTGGCTGCGCACGCCAGCCGGCTGGCGCGTGGTGGCCGCCCACGTCAGCCTGCTCGATTGACCCCTGCCCTTTTTTCCCCTGAAACCCACCTGCCGAAAGGACTGCCATGCAACACGAGAAACCCATGCCCCGCCTTGCCCACCCGAACCGCCGCGAATCCCTCCAATCCCTCGCGGCGCTCGGCGTTGCAGGCACCCTGGGCGGCTGGGCGCTGCAGGCGAACGCACAGGCCCCGCTCACCGTGGGCGTGATCTATGTGGGCCCGCGCGACGACTACGGCTACAACCAGGCCCATGCCCAGGCGGCGGCCGAGCTCAAGAAGATGCCCGGCGTGAAGGTGGTCGAAGAAGAGAACGTGCCTGAAACCGCCGCCGTGCAGAAGACCATGACCGGCATGATCGCGCAGGACGGCGCCAAGCTGCTGTTCCCCACCTCGTTCGGCTACTTCGACCCGCACCTGCTGGCCCTGGCCGCCAAGTACCCGGACGTGCGCTTTTCGCACTGCGGCGGCATGTGGACCGAGGGCAAGCACCCCAAGAACGCGGGCAGCTTCTTCGGCTACATCGACGAGTGCCAGTACCTCAACGGCGTGGTGGCCGGCCACATGAGCAAGAGCGGCAAGATCGCCTTCATCGCGGCCAAACCCATCCCGCAGGTGCTGCGCAACATCAACGCCTTCACGCTGGGTGCGCGCTCGGTCAAGCCGGGCATCACCTGCAGCGTGATCTTCACGGGCGAATGGTCCATGGCCGTCAAGGAGGCCGAGGCCACCAACAGCCTGGCCGACCAGGGCTGCGACGTGTTCACCATGCACGTGGACGGGCCCAAGGTCATCGTCGAGACCGCGGCCAAGCGCGGCAAGATGGTCTGCGGCTACCACGCCAGCCAGGCCAAGCTGGCGCCCCAGGCCTACCTGACGGGGGCCGAGTGGAACTGGCTCACGGCCTACACCACCATCATCGAGGCGGCGCGCACCGGCAAGCCGCACCCCAACTTCCTGCGCGGGGGCCTGAAGGAAGGCTTCGTGAAGATGTCGGCCTACGGCCCGGCCGTGAGCGATGCGGCGAAGAAGCAGGCCGACGAGACCAAGGCGAAGATGGTCGCGGGCGGCTTCGACATCTTCAAGGGCCCGCTCAAGACCAACAAGGGCAAGGAGGTCGTCGCCAGCGGCAAGTCGTTCAAGCAGACCGACCTGGAGCTGGAAAAGATGGACTACCTGGTCGAAGGCGTCCTGGGTTCTTTCTGAGCGAAGGACTGCCATGCACCCGGCAGCCAAGGAGATCCTCCTGCCTGTTGCCGCCATTGCCCTGTCTCTGCTGCTGTTCGGCTGATTCGTCGGCGTTGCCTGCGTGCACCCGCGCGTCGTGTGGGCGACGCTGTTCAAGGGCGCCTTCGGCGACTGGTTCTCGTGGCAGAACACCTTGCAGCGCGCCGCGCCGCTGATGCTCACCGCCCTGTGCGTGGCGCTGCCCGCGCGCGCTGGCCTCACGGTGATCGGGGGCGAAGGCGCGCTGGTGCTCGGCGGCCTGGCCGCCGCGGCCCTGCCCATGGCCGTGGCCCTGCCCACCAACGCGGCAGGCACGGTGCTGGCCTGTGCCGCTGGCGCGGTGGCCGGCGCGCTGTGGATCATGCTGGCGGGCTGGCTGCGCCAGTACCGCGGCATCAACGAGACCATCAGCAGCCTGCTGCTGTCGTACGTGGCGATCGGGCTGTTCAAGCACTTCGTGGAAGGTGCGCTGCGCGACCCGGCCAGCCTGAACAAGCCGGCCACGCCCAGCCTCGATCCCGGACTGCTGATCGGCGGTATCGCCGGGTCCGACGTGCACTGGGGCCTGGTGCTGGGTGTGCTGGCCTGCGTGGCGCTGGGCCTGTGGCTGCACTTCACGGCCTCGGGCTTCTCGGTGCGCGTGGTGGGCGGCAACCCGCGCGCGGCACAACTCGTGGGCCTTCCGGCCACGCGCCTGGTGCTGCTGGCCTGCGCACTGGGCGGTGCGGCGGCCGGCCTGGCCGGCGCGGTGGAAGTGGCGGCCGTGCACACCAATGCCAACGGGGCGCTGATCGCGGGCTATGGCTATGCAGGCATCCTCGTGGCGTTCATCGCACGGCACAACCCGGTGGCCATCATCCCGGTGGCCATCGTGTTCGGCGGCTTCGGCGCAGCGGGCAGCCTGCTGCAGCGGCGCCTGGGCCTGCCCGATGCCTCGGTGATGGTGCTGCAGGGCATTGCCTTCGTGCTGATCCTGGCCAGCGAGGCGCTGCGCGACGTGGATTGGCGGACCTGGTGGGCCCAGCGCCGCAAGCGGTCCGAGGAGACCGGAACCACCCCGGCACCGACTGCCCACGTGGAGGCGATATGAGCACAGACCAATGGATTGCCCTCGTCGCCGCCATCGTGGGCGGGGCCCTGCGCGTGGGCGTGCCCTTCCTGTTCGTGAGCCTGGGCGAATGCCTCACCGAAAAATCGGGCCGCATCAACCTGGGGCTGGAGGGCGTGCTGGTGCTCTCGGCCATGGCGGCCTTCGGCGGCGCCTACCTCACGGGCTCGCCCTGGCTGGGCGTGCTGGCCGGTGCTGCTGCTGGTGCCCTGCTGGCCACGCTGCACGGCGTGCTGTGCTCGCTGCCGCGCGTGAACGACGTGGCCACCGGCATCGCGCTGATGCTGCTGGGCACGGGCCTGGCCTTCTACCTTGGCAAGCCGCTGATCCAGCCGCAGGCCCCGCAGATCCCCGCCCTGCCGCTGGGTAGCTGGAGCGACTCACCGGTGGTGCAGTCGGCCCTGCAGGTCAATGCCCTGCTGCCACTGGGTATCGTGCTGGCCGTGGTCCTCTGGTGGGCCTTTGCGCGCACGCGCTGGGGCCTGCTGGTGCGGCTGGCGGGCGACTCGGCCAACGCCACGCGGGCCCTGGGCTATTCGGTGCCGGGCATCCGCATCGCGGCCACGGCGGCGGGCGGCTTCATCGCCGGGCTGGGCGGCGCCTCGCTGACCCTGTTCTACCCCGGCAGCTGGAACGAGGGCATCTCCAGCGGCCAGGGCCTGATCGCCGTGGCGCTGGTGATCTTCGCGCGCTGGAGCCCCCTGCGCTGCCTGGTGGCGGCCCTGCTGTTCGGCGGCGCCGGCGCCATCGGCCCGGCCCTGCAGTCGGTCGGTGTGGGCTGGGGCTACCACCTTTTCAACACCGTGCCCTATGTGCTGACCCTGCTCATCCTGGTGGTGACCTGCAAGCCCGGCAGTGTCGCGGCCGGCAGCCCCGGTGAGCTGTCTTCAACCAAATAAGCGCTAAGGAGCGACCCTCGTGACCAGCCCCACTACCCGCCATGTCCAGGCCAACCCCTATGCCTGGCCCTACAACGGCGACCTGCGCCCGGACAACACGGCGCTGCTCGTGATCGACATGCAGACCGACTTCTGCGGCATCGGCGGCTATGTGGACGTGATGGGCTACGACATCGCCCTCACGCGGGCGCCCATCGCGCCGCTGCAGCGCCTTCTGCCGGCGATGCGCGCGCAGGGATTTCGCATCATCCACACCCGCGAGGGGCACCGGCCCGACCTGGCCGACCTGCCGGCCAACAAGCGCTGGCGCTCGCGCCAGATCGGCAAGGACGGCCTGGGCATCGGCGATGCCGGGCCCTGCGGGCGCATCCTGGTGCGCGGCGAGCCGGGCTGGGAGCTGATCCCCGAACTCGCGCCGCTGCCCGGCGAGGTGGTGATCGACAAGCCCGGCAAGGGCTCGTTCTACGCCACCGACCTGGACATGGTGCTCCACCTGGCGGGCGTGCAGAACCTCGTCCTCGCCGGCATCACCACCTATGTCTGCTTGCACACCACAATGCGCGAGGCCAACGACCGGGGCTATGAATGCCTGCTGCTCTCGGACTGCACGGCCGCCACCGATCCGGCCAACCACCAGGCCGCATTGAACATGGTGACCATGCAGGGCGGCGTGTTTGGGGCGCATGCCACTTCGGCCGATCTGTTGATGGCCTTGGAATAGCCCTCAAGGAACCACGCCATGTCCGACCACCTGCCCGACCACCCCATTGGCGCCCTTCCCTCCGGCACCGGCGCGCTGGCGCTGGAGACCTGGAACCTGACCAAGCGCTTTGGCAGCTTCACTGCCATGGACCGCGTGAGCATGCGCGTGGAACCCGGCAGCGTGCATGCCCTGCTGGGCGAGAACGGCGCGGGCAAGAGCACGCTGGTGAAATGCGTGGCCGGCTTCCAGCGCGCCGAGGAAGGCGCCATCCTGATCGACGGGCGCGAGCAGGCCATCGCCAACCCCATCGTCGCACGCAGCCTGGGCATCGGCATGGTCTACCAGCACTTCACGCTGGCGCCGGGCATGACGGTGGCCGAGAATCTGCTGCTGGCCAGCGGCCAGACCCCGGCGGTGATCGACTGGCGCGCCAAGCGGGCCGAGCTGCAGGCCTTTCTGGCCACCACGCCCTTCCGGCTGGACCTGGATGCCCGACCTTCGGAACTGGCGGCCGGCGAAAAGCAGAAACTCGAACTGCTCAAGCAGCTGTACCTGCGCCCACGGCTGTTGATACTGGACGAGCCCACCTCGGTGCTGACCCCACAGGAGGCCGACGAGGTGCTGGGACATGTGCGCGCCTTTGCGCAGAGCGGGCAGTGCAGCGTCGTCATCATCACGCACAAGTTCCGCGAAGTCATGGCCTATGCCGACGCCGTGACCGTGCTGCGCCGCGGCCAGGCCGTGCACCATGGCCGCGTGGCCGATACCGGGCCACAGGCCCTGGCCCAGGCCATGATGGGGGAGACCGCCAACGCCCCGTCCATCACCGTCCGCCCGGCGCCGGCTGCCGACACCGGTGCCACGCCGGGCGAGGTCGCACTGCAGGTGCAGGGCCTGCAGGCCCCGGGCGACCGCGGTACGCTGGCCTTGCCGGGCCTGGACCTCGTGGTGCGCCGGGGCGAGGTGCTGGGTGTGGCCGGCGTATCGGGCAATGGCCAGCGCGAACTGGTCGAGGCCCTGGTGGGCCAGCGCCCGCGCCTGGCCGGCCGGGTGCAGGTGCTGGGCCGGGACTACACCGCCACGCGCACGCAGAACCGCGAACTCAAGGTACGCAGCCTGCCGGAGGAGCCGCTGCGCAACGCCTGCGTGGGCGACCTGTCGGTGGCCGAGAACATGGCCCTGCGCGACTTCGACCAGCCACCGCTGCGCCGCGGCGGCGTGCTGCGCTTTGCCGCCTGGCGCAGCCGCGCGCGCGAGTGGATCGCGGGCTATGGCGTCAAGACCCAGGGCGAGGGCGCGCCCATCCGCAGCCTGTCGGGTGGCAACGTGCAGCGCGCGGTGCTGGCGCGCGAACTGGCAGGCGACATCAATGTGCTGATCGCGGCCAACCCGGTGTTCGGGCTGGACTTCGCGGCCGTGGCCGAGATCCATGCCCGCATCCTCGGCGTACGCGAGCGCGGCGGGGCCGTGCTGCTGATCAGCGAAGACCTGGACGAACTGCTGGAGCTGGCCGACCGCATCGTGGTCATGAGCGAGGGCCGCATCGTCCATGAAACCCCGGCCTCCATTGCCGAGCGCCATGTGCTGGGCGCCTACATGGGCGGCGGGCACGAGCACACACCCCACCAGGAAGCGGCATGAGCCCGACGACCACCCTCCACGCCAACCCTTTCGACTACCGCTTCGCGCTGGCGCACACTGCGCTGGTCATCATCGACATGCAGCGCGATTTCATCGAGCCCGGTGGCTTTGGCGAGACCCTGGGCAACGATGTGTCGCTGCTCGAAGCCATCGTGCCCGCCTGCCAGGCCGTACAGGCCGCCTGGCGCGCCGCAGGCGGCCTGGTGGTGCACACGCGCGAATCGCACCGGCCCGACCTGTCGGACTGCCCGCCCGCCAAGCGGCTGCGCGGCAACCCGCAGCTGCGCATCGGCGACGAAGGGCCCATGGGCCGCATCCTGGTCGCGGGCGAGCCGGGCAACCAGATCATCCCGGCCCTGGCCCCGTTGGAGGGCGAGATCGTGGTCGACAAGCCCGGCAAGGGCATGTTCTACGCCACCGGCCTGCACGAAACCCTGCAGGCACGCGGCATCACCCACCTCGTCTTCATGGGCGTGACCACCGAAGTCTGCGTGCAGACCAGCATGCGCGAGGCCAACGACCGGGGCTACGATGGCCTGCTGCTGGAAGACTGCACCGAGAGCTACTTCCCGCATTTCAAGGCGGCCGCCATCGAGATGCTGCGCGCCCAGGGCGCCATCGTCGGGTGGACAGCCCCATCAGCGGCCTTGCTGTCGGCATTGGCTGACCTTCCCTCCGCTTCGTAGTTGCTAAAGTCGCCTTGTGCAGACACCCGCCCTCCCCCTGTCCAAGACCAAACCGGCCCGCAGCTCGCGCGCCGACGATGTGTACGCCCAGCTCAAGCGCGACGTGGGCGAGTTCAAGCTGGTGCCCGGCGACCGCTTCACCGAAAACGAGATCTGCGAGCGCCTGGGCGTCTCGCGCACCCCCGTGCGCCAGGCACTGGTACGCCTGCAGCAGGAGGGCTATGTGGAGGTGCTGTTTCGCAGCGGCTGGCGCGTGCTGCCCTTTGACTTCGACCAGTTCGAGCAGCTCTACGACCTGCGCATGGTGCTGGAGACCACGGCCGTGCACCGCCTGTGCGACGAGGGGGCCGGCGCGCTCAAGTCCATGCCGGTGGACCACCGGCTGCTCGACGAACTCAACCGCATCTGGCTGGTGCCGGTGGCCGAGCGCAGCACCGACACCCTGCAGGTGGCCGCGTGGGACGAGGCCTTCCACTGCGCGCTGGTGCGCGCGGCCGGCAATGCCGAGATGACGCGCGTGCACCGCGACGTGACCGAGCGCATCCGCATCATCCGCCGGCTCGACTTCACGCAGCAGGCGCGCATCGAGGCGACCTACGACGAGCACGCCACCATCCTCAAGGCCATCCGCGCCCACCGCGGCGACCAGGCCGCCATGCTGCTGCGCGCCCACATCCAGACCAGCCAGGCCGAGGTGCGCAAGATCACGCTGCACCAGGTGCACATGGCGCGCCTGGGGCCCAATGCCGGGTAAGTGACACAATCTGCGGGTTGCGGGGCTATGGCAGCAGTCGCAGCCCCGCCCACCTACCGAACGAGGAGATGCCATGCGCTTGAAGTTCTCTGCCGCCGCCCTCTTCCTGGCCACCGCCCTGTCGGCCCAGGCCCAGAACGTGAAGGTGACGCCGCTGGGCGGCATCGAGGGCGAACTGTGCCCTCAGGACCGGGCCCTGGTCTTCGAAGACCCCAATGGCACGCGCATCCTGTACGACCCTGGCCGCACGGTGGCGGGGGCCGGCGACCCGCGGCTGGGCAAGATCGACATCATCCTCGTGAGCCACATGCATGGCGACCATGTGGGCAATGCGCACAACAAGGCACCGAATTCCGGAACCTGTGCCAGCCCCGACATGTCCGTCTCGGCCCTGCCCAACTCCAGCGTGGTGAACATCGCGCTGGCCAAGAAATCGAAGATCGTGACCGGCAGCGAGATGCCGCCCTTCTTCGCGGCCAAGCTCAAGGCCAATGGCGGCGACCCGGCCAGTTCCATGCTGGCGCGCTTCGGCGGCAGCGTCACCGTCAGTGGGGTGCGCATCGCAACGGTGACGGCCGTACACAGCAACGGCGTGGACCCGGACTACATCGGCGGCCAACTGGGCGACGCGATGAAGGCGGCCGGCATCGCCGGCGACGTGGGCCTGGCCACGGGCTATGTGCTGACCTTCAGCAACGGCCTCGTGGCCTACCTGTCGGGGGATACGGGCATCACCGCCGACCAGGAGCGCGTGGTGCGCGACTACTACAAGGCCAGGCTGGCGGTGATGAACATCGGCGACGGCTTCAGCACCGGCCCTGCCGAAGCCGCGTACGTGATCAACGACCTGGTCAAGCCCGCCACCGTGATCGCATCCCACGTCAACGAGGTCGGCACGGTGGACGGCGTGGTGCGCCCGGGCAGCAAGACCGAGGCCTTCATCAAGGCCTCGCGCGTGCCGGTGGTGGTGCCGCTGTCAGGGCGAACCATGGAGTTCACGGCGGCCGGCACCTGCTCAGCCGGTTGCGGCAAGGCCCACAATTGAGCGCGTCGCAATGAAAAAACCCTTGCAGGCCATAAGCCTGCAAGGGTTTCGAATTGGTGGGAGATGCAAGTTTCGAACTTGCGACCCCTGCAGTGTGAATGCAGTGCTCTACCCCTGAGCTAATCTCCCGCAGCGCCATCCTTCGTGCGAAGGACTTTGCCGTGGTTTGCTTGTCTGCGAGCGAGATGGTGGGAGATGCAAGTTTCGAACTTGCGACCCCTGCAGTGTGAATGCAGTGCTCTACCCCTGAGCTAATCTCCCGTTGTCGCTGCGACAAGCCTTAGATTATAGAACAGTTTTTCAGGCCGTTTGGAATTTTCGCCAGATTGTTTTGCCATTGCTCGCCTTGTCGATCTGCGTGAGCACCTCGGCGTGCGAGGCCACTTCCTGTTCGCTGGCAGGCAAGACAGGCAACACCAGGCTGCGCAGATCGATGGCAGCCACGCTGATGCCGCCAGCGCTGTCGTCGGTCTCGTCGATGACCAGCAATGCATCCTGCCCGCGCGTCATGTTGATGTAGACGTCGGCCAGCAGCTCGGCATCGAGCAAGGCGCCGTGCAGCGTACGGCCCGAGTTGTCCACTTCCAGCCGGTCGCACAGCGCATCGAGCGAGTTGCGCTTGCCGGGGAACATCTCCTTGGCCATGGCCAGGGTGTCGGTCACGCTGGCGACATAGGTCTTGAGTGGCGGGCGGCCCGTGAGTTCGAGCTCCTTGTTCAGGAAGCCCACGTCGAAGGCCGCGTTGTGGATGATGATCTCGGCGCCCTGCAGGTACGCGAGGATGTCCGGGGCCAGTTCGGCGAACTTGGGCTTGTCGCGCAGGAACTCGTTGCTGATGCCGTGCACCTTGAGCGCATCCTCGTGGCTGTCGCGCCCCGGGTTGAAGTAGAAGTGCAGGTTGTTGCCCGTGAGCTTGCGGTTGAGCAGCTCCACGCAACCGAGTTCGATGATGCGGTCGCCGCCCTCGGCCGAGAGGCCGGTGGTTTCGGTGTCGAGAACGATCTGCCGGGTCATTTCAATGGTTTTCCTTGGCGTGGTTGACCGTGTACTTGGGGATTTCCACGGTCACATCGGTTTGCGCCAGGATGGCCTGGCACGACAGGCGCGATTGTGGCTCCAGGCCCCAGGCGAGGTCCAGCAGGTCTTCCTCTTCTTCCTCGGCATCGTTGAGCGAGGACAGGCCCTGGCGCACGATGACGTGGCAGGTGGTGCAGGCGCAGCTCATGTCGCAGGCATGCTCGATGTCGATGTGGTTGTCCAGCATGGCCTCGCAGATCGAGGTGCCGGCGGACGCGGTGATCTCGGCGCCGGCGGGGCAGTATTCCGGGTGGGGCAGGATTCTGATGACGGGCATGGTGGGCGTCTTGTTCTTGTGGGGTGTGTGAAGGGCTCAGAAGGACTGCACGTTGCGGCCTGCCAGCGCCTGCTGGATGCCGCGGTTCATGCGCTGCGCCGCAAAGGCCTCGGTGCCCTTGGCCAGGGCCTCGGTGGCGGCCTCGATCACGGCGGCGTCGTCGGACTCGCGCTGCTGGCGCAGGGCCTGCATCAGGGCGTCAATGTCGGCGCGCTCGGTGGCCGACAGCACGTCGCCATCGGCGTCGAGCGCGCTCTGTGTGGCCAGCAGCATGCGGTCGGCATCCACGCGGGCCTCGACCACGGCGCGGGCGCGCATGTCCTGCGCGGCGGTGGCAAAGCCGTCCTGCAGCATGCGGGCGATCTCGTCGTCCGACAGGCCATAGGAGGGCTTCACGTCGATGCGCGCCTCCACACCGCTGCCCTGCTCCTTGGCGCTCACGCTCAAGAGGCCGTCGGCATCGACGGTGAAGGTCACGCGGATGCGCGCGGCGCCGGCCGCCATGGGTGGAATGCCGCGCAGCTCGAAGCGCGCCAGGCTGCGGCAGTCCTGCACCAGGTCACGCTCGCCCTGCAGCACGTGGATGGCCAGGGCCGTCTGGCCGTCCTTGTAGGTGGTGAAATCCTGCGCCTTGGCGGTGGGAATGGTCTCGTTGCGCGCCACGATGCGCTCCACCAGGCCGCCCATGGTCTCGATGCCCAGTGACAGAGGGATCACATCGAGCAGCAGAAGATCGCCCGCGGTGTTGTTGCCGGCCAGCTGGTTGGCCTGGATGGAGGCCCCCAGGGCCACCACCTCGTCGGGATTGAGGTTGGTCAGCGGCGTGGTGCCGAAGAAATCGGCCACGGCCTTCTGCACCTGCGGCATGCGGGTGGAGCCGCCGACCATGACCACGCCCTGCACTTCGTCGCGCGTGAGCTGCGCATCGCGCAGCGCGCGGCGCACGGCCCCCATGGAGCGCGTGGTCAGGTGGGCCGTGGCGGCCTCGAAATCGGCACGCGACACGGCGTGCTGAACGCCCTCGCCCGCCAGCTGCGCGCTGAAGGTGGCGCTGTCCGCGGCGCTCAGCGCCTCCTTGCAGGCACGGGCCGCCATGCGGGCCGCGACCTTGTCGCCCGGGGTCTCGGCGCTGCGGCCCAGTTGCTGCAGCACCCAGTCGGCCAGCGCGGCGTCGTAGTCATCCCCACCCAGGGCCGAGTCACCACCGGTGGCGATGACCTCGAACACGCCCTGCGTGAGCCGCAGGATGGAGATGTCGAAGGTGCCGCCGCCCAGGTCGTACACGGCATAGACGCCTTCGCTGGCGTTGTCGAGGCCGTAGGCGATCGCGGCAGCCGTGGGCTCGTTGATCAGGCGCAGCAGGTGGATGCCAGCCAATTGGGCCGCATCCTTGGTGGCCTGGCGCTGAGCGTCGTCGAAGTACGCGGGCACGGTGATCACGGCGCCGTACAGGTCGTCGTTGAAGGTGTCCTCCGCACGGTAGCGCAGCGTGGCCAGGATCTCGGCACTCACCTCCACGGGCGACTTGACGCCGCCCACGGTCGCCAGGCTCACCATGCCCTGGGCGCCATCGGCGGGCGCCACGAAGTCGTAGGGCAGCTTGCCGGCATCGGCCACGTCCTTGAGGCCACGCCCCATGAAGCGCTTGGCCGATGAGATGGTGTTGCGCGGGTCGTGCGCTTGCGCGGCCACGGCGTCGTGCCCGATCTGGCGGCCGCCTTTGTCCAGGTAACGCACCACCGAAGGCAGCAGCACCCGGCCCTGGTCATCGGGCAGGCATTCGGCCACACCGTTGCGCACGGCGGCCACCAGGGAATGCGTGGTCCCGAGGTCGATGCCCACGGCAATGCGCCGCTGGTGCGGGTCGGGGGACTGGCCGGGTTCGGAGATCTGCAAAAGCGCCATGGCGTGTTGAATTCTTGTCGTCGTGTTCTTGGTGTCCCTGGGCCCGCCTCGCGGCCCGGGGGAAAGGGGCTGGCTCTATTGTCCCAGTTGATCCCGGCGGCGCTCGATATCCTCGCCAAATCGCGCAATGAACATGAGGGCTCTGACCTCTCGGGCCGCCCCCGGGGCATCGCCCGCCTCATCGAGCAACTGGCCGCAGCGGGCCAATGCAGTGCGGCGGGCCTGCTGCACCTCGTCGTCCAGCGCATCCAGCGCCGCTTCGCCCTCGGCATCGTCCAGCGCTTCGCGCCACTCCATCTGCTGCATCAGAAAGGCCGCCGGCATGGCCGTGTTGTCCTCGGCGCGGATGGGCGCACCGCGCAGCTCGCACAGGTAGGCGGCACGGCGCAGCGGGTCTTTCAGGCGCTGGTAGGCCTCGTTGATGCGCACCGACCACTGCATGGCCACGCGCTGGGCTGCTGCCCCCTGGGCGGCGAACCTATCGGGGTGGGCTTCGCGCTGCAGCTCCTTCCAGCGCGCGTCGATGGCGCTGCGCTCCTGCGCAAAGCGCTGCGCCAGGCCGAACAGTTCGAAATCGTCGGATTGCAGGTTCATGGAGGGGAATGGGTCAAGAAAAAACCGCCAGCACGGGTGCGTGCGATGGCGGTTTGGCTAGGCAATCGGCGCAGGCGCGAAAGCCTGCAAACTCTATGCCTCTTAGACGCGAAAGCTCTCGCCGCAACCGCAGCGGTCACGCTCGTTGGGGTTGTTGAACTTGAAGCCCTCGTTCAGGCCCTCGCGCACGAAGTCCAACTCTGTGCCGTCGATGTAGGCCAGGCTCTTGGGATCGATCAGCACCTTCACGCCGTGGTTCTCGAACACCACGTCCTCAGGCTCGGTATCGTCCACGTACTCGAGCTTGTAGGCCAGGCCCGAGCAGCCCGTGGTCTTGACGCCCAGGCGCACGCCCAGCCCCTTGCCGCGGCGGCTCAGGTAGCGGGTCACGTGCCGCGCAGCGGCTTCGGTCAGCGTGATGGCCATGGTCGTCGATCAGGCAGCCGCGGTGGCTGCGTGCTTGGTCTTGTAGTCGAGCACGGCGGCCTTGATGGCGTCTTCCGCGAGGATGGAGCAGTGGATCTTGACGGGCGGCAGGGCCAGCTCTTCGGCGATCACGCTGTTCTTGAGGGCTGCCGCTTCGTCCAGCGTCTTGCCCTTGACCCATTCGGTCACGAGCGAGGACGAGGCGATGGCCGAGCCGCAGCCATAGGTCTTGAAGCGCGCGTCTTCGATCACGCCGGTCTCGGGGTTCACCTTGATCTGCAGCTTCATCACGTCGCCGCAGGCGGGCGCGCCCACCATGCCGGTGCCCACCGACTCGTCACCCTTGTCGAACGAGCCCACATTGCGGGGGTTCTCGTAATGGTCAACCACTTTGTCTGAATAAGCCATGATGTCTACCTCTTCAATTCTTCAATGCAATTCGGTCGGTCGGTGCGTCAGTGGGCGGCCCACTGGATGGTGCTGATGTCCACGCCATCCTGGTACATCTCCCACAGCGGGCTCAGCTCGCGCAGGCGGGCGACGTTTTCGCGGATGGTTGCGATCGCGTAGTCGATCTCTTCCTCGGTCGTGAAACGGCCGATGGTCATGCGCAGGCTGCTGTGGGCCAGCTCGTCGCTGCGGCCCAGGGCGCGCAGCACGTAGCTCGGCTCCAGGCTGGCGGAGGTGCAGGCGGAACCCGACGACACGGCCAGGCCCTTGATGCCCATGATGAGCGACTCGCCTTCGACGTAGTTGAAGCTCATGTTCAGGTTCTGCGGCACGCGGCGTTCCATGCTGCCGTTGATGAACACCTGCTCGATGTCCTTCAGGCCGTTGAGCAGGCGCTGCTGCAGCGCATGGGCCTTGGCATTGGACTCGGCCATTTCTTCCTTGGCGATGCGGAAGGCCTCGCCCATGCCCACGATCTGGTGCGTGGGCAAGGTGCCCGAACGCATGCCGCGCTCATGGCCGCCACCGTGCATCTGCGCTTCCAGGCGCACGCGGGGCTTGCGGCGCACATACAGAGCGCCCACGCCCTTGGGGCCGTAGGTCTTGTGCGCGGTCATGCTCATCAGGTCGATGGGCAGGGTGTTCATGTCGATCTCGACGCGGCCGGTGGCCTGCGCCGCATCCACGTGCAGCAGCACACCCTTCTCACGGCACAGCGCGCCGATGGCCGGGATGTCCTGGATAACGCCAATCTCGTTGTTCACGAACAGGATGCTCACCAGGATGGTGTCGGGGCGGATGGCGGCTTTCAGGGCCTCCAGGTCCACCAGACCGTCTTCCTTGACGTCCAGGTAGGTGGCTTCGAAACCCTGGCGCGCCAGCTCGCGCATGGTTTCCAGCACGGCCTTGTGCTCGGTCTTGAGCGTGATCAGGTGCTTGCCCTTGCCCTTGTAGAACTGGGCCGCGCCCTTCAACGCCAGGTTGATCGATTCGGTGGCGCCGCTGGTCCAGACGATCTCACGCGGGTCGGCATGGATCAGGTCTGCCACCTGCACGCGGGCCTTTTCCACCGCCTCTTCCGCCTCCCAGCCCCAGGCGTGGCTGCGCGATGCCGGGTTGCCGAAATGCTCGCGCAACCAGGGGATCATGGCGTCCACGACGCGGGGATCCACCGGGGTGGTAGCGCCGTAGTCGAGGTAGATGGGAAAGTGTGGAGTCATGGCGTGGCTGGCTCAGGAAGTTGCTGGCTGGACGGGCTTGCAAACAACGAACGAAGAACAGTTGGACAGTTGGTTACAGAATCAGGAGACGTTCAGGGCGGTGCCGACCCCAGGGCCGGCAAGGTGCATCTGGCGGTCAGGACTTGGCGAAAACGTTGCCGAGCGCGAACACCGAATTGGGTGCGTTCACACGGATCGGCTTGACCACGGGGGTCGTCGAGATGGCACGGCGCACGACCGGCTTGTCCTCGATCTGCACGCCCTTGGCCAGTTGTTCTTCCACCAGCTTTTGCAGCGTGACGGAATCGAGGAACTCGACCATGCGCTGGTTCAGCGATGCCCACAGCTCGTGCGTCATGCAACGGCCGGCTTCGCCCAGGCAGTTTTCCTTGCCACCGCATTGGGTGGCATCAATGGGTTCGTCCACGGAAACGATGATGTCGGCCACGGTGATGTCGCCGGCCTTGCGGGCCAACGTATAGCCGCCGCCGGGGCCACGGGTGGATTCCACCAACTCGTGGCGGCGCAGCTTGCCGAACAGCTGTTCCAGGTAGGACAGCGAAATCTGCTGGCGCTGGCTGATCGCAGCCAACGTGACGGGTCCGTTGTTCTGGCGCAGGGCCAGGTCAATCATGGCGGTGACCGCAAAACGGCCTTTGGTAGTGAGACGCATCGCAAGCTCCTTGTGCTAAGGCTTGTTCGTTGTAGAAACTGCCGACTGCAGGCTGTTGGCCAGCAACGACACCGTCTCCGCCCCTTACTCCACACGGTTACCCGGTGCGGAGCCCTTCATCTTGTGGGCTTTTGTTCTTGAGTAGTTTGTAGGAGTATAGCACAAATCCCTATTGAATCAGTCGGGATAAGAAACCAGCGGGTCACTATTTCCCCATACGCGTTTTTACGGACAGCCCTTCGCCCTGCAGTACGCCCTGTCCATCAGGTCGGGGCGCACCACGCTCTCTACAAGGCCACGGAATCGTTGCCATGCGCACCGAAGGCCTGGTCCTTCAGCCGCGTGAGCTGGTCGCGTACACGCGCCGCCTGCTCGAACTCTAGGTTGCGCGCATGGTCGAGCATGAGCTTCTCGAGCCGCTTGATCTCGCGCGCCACATCCTTCTCGGACATGTCCTCCACCTTGGCGCGCTGCAGGGTTTCCTGCTCCAGCCGCTCGGCGTCCTTGCCCGCTTTTTCGCTGTACACACCGTCAATCAGGTCTCTTACCCTCTTGACAATGCTGCGCGGCGTGATCCCGTGTGCCTCGTTGTGTGCGATCTGTTTGGCGCGCCGGCGTTCCGTCTCGTCCATGGCTTTTTTCATGGAGTCGGTGATGCGGTCGGCGTACAGGATGGCGTGGCCGTTCATGTTGCGCGCCGCCCGGCCGATGGTCTGGATCAGGCTGCGCTCGGCACGCAGAAAACCTTCCTTGTCCGCGTCGAGGATGGCCACCAGTGACACCTCGGGGATATCGAGCCCCTCGCGCAACAGGTTGATGCCCACCAGCACGTCGAAGGTGCCCAGGCGCAGGTCGCGGATGATATCCCCGCGCTCCACCGTATCCACGTCGCTGTGCAGGTAGCGCACCTTGACGCCGTTGTCCGTGAGGTAGTCGGTCAGCTGCTCGGCCATGCGCTTGGTCAGCGTGGTGATGAGCACGCGCTCGTGCTTCTCGGCGCGGATGCGGATCTCCTGCAGCACATCGTCCACCTGGTGGGTGGCCGGGCGCACCTCCACCACCGGGTCGACCAGGCCCGTGGGGCGCACCACCTGGTCCACCACCTGGCCGGCGTGCTGCTTTTCGTAGTCGGCCGGCGTGGCCGAGACGAAGACCACCTGGCGCATGCGCTGCTCGAATTCCTCGAACTTGAGCGGCCGGTTGTCCAGCGCCGAGGGCAGGCGAAACCCATACTCCACCAGCGTGGTCTTGCGCGAGCGGTCGCCGCTGTACATGGCATTGAGCTGGCCAATCATCTGGTGGCTCTCGTCCAGGAACATCAGCGCGTTCTTGGGCATGTAGTCGGTCAGCGTGCTCGGCGGGTCGCCCGGCGCGGCGCCCGACAGGTGGCGCGTGTAGTTCTCGATGCCCTTGCAGTGCCCTACTTCGCTGAGCATCTCCAGGTCGAAGCGGGTGCGCTGCTCAAGCCGCTGGGCCTCCACCAGCTTGCCGTCGTCCAGCAGTTGCTTGAGGCGCTCGGCCAGCTCGATCTTGATGGTCTCCACGGCAGCCAGCACCTTGTCGCGCGGCGTCACGTAATGGCTGCTGGGGTAGACGGTGAAGCGCGGGATCTTCTGCTTGACCCGGCCCGTGAGCGGGTCGAACAGCTGCAGGCTCTCGATCTCGTCGTCGAACAACTCGATGCGGATGGCCAGCTCCGAGTGCTCGGCCGGGACCACGTCGATGGTGTCGCCGCGCACGCGGAACTTGCCGCGCGAGAAATCGGCCTCGTTGCGCTGGTACTGCATGCGGATGAGCTGGGCGATCACGTCGCGCTGGCCCAGCTTGTCGCCGGTGCGCAAGGTCATCACCATGCGGTGGTAGCTTTCGGGCTCGCCGATGCCGTAGATGGCCGAGACCGTGGCCACGATGACCACGTCGGTGCGCTCCATCAGGCTCTTGGTGCACGACAGGCGCATCTGCTCGATGTGCTCGTTGATGGCGCTGTCCTTCTCGATGAACAGGTCGCGCTGGGGCACATAGGCCTCGGGCTGGTAGTAGTCGTAGTAGCTCACGAAATACTCCACGGCGTTCTTCGGGAAGAACTCGCGGAACTCGCTGTACAACTGCGCAGCCAGCGTCTTGTTGGGCGCGAAAACGATGGCCGGGCGGCCCATGCGGGCGATCACGTTGGCCATGGTGAAGGTCTTGCCCGAGCCCGTCACACCGAGCAGGGTCTGGAAGGCCTCGCCGTCATTCAGGCCTTCGACCAGCTTGTCGATGGCCTCGGGCTGGTCGCCTGCTGGCGGGTAGGGCTGGAACAGCTCGAACGGCGAATCGGGAAAGCGCACGAACTCGCCTTCTTGCGCGTCCGACATGACTTCTGAAATATCCGGCATGGGGTGTGTCAACGGTTGCGGGGGGCCGCCCGTTAAAATCGGTGGAACCCGGCACAGTACACCACGCCTGGATTCTTCGCTACTGACAACCTTTCAAGGATTTTCATGTCTCTGTTCACCGCCGTCGAAATGGCACCCCGCGACCCCATCCTGGGCCTCAACGAGCAATTTGCTGCCGACACCAACCCCAACAAGGTCAACCTGGGCGTGGGCGTGTATTTCGACGACAACGGCAAGCTGCCCCTGCTGCAGTGCGTGCAGGCCGCCGAAAAGACCATGATGTCGGCCCCCACCGCCCGCGGCTATCTGCCCATCGACGGCATCGTGGCCTATGACAACGCCGTCAAGGCCCTGGTCTTCGGCGCGGACAGCGAGCCCGTGGCCTCCGGCCGCGTGGCCACCGTGCAGGCCATCGGCGGCACCGGCGGCCTGAAGATCGGCGCCGACTTCCTGAAGAAGGTCAGCCCCAACGCCAAGGTGCTGATCTCCGACCCGAGCTGGGAAAACCACCGCGCGCTGTTCACCAACGCCGGCTTCGAGGTCGACACCTATGCCTATTACGACGCCGAAAAGCGCGGCGTGAACTTCGAAGGCTTCCTGGCCAGCCTGAATGCGGCCGCCGCCGGCACCATCGTCGTGCTGCACGCCTGCTGCCACAACCCCACCGGCTACGACATCACCGCCGCGCAATGGGACCAGGTGATCGCCGCCGTCAAGGCCAGGGGCCTGACCCCCTTCCTGGACATGGCCTACCAGGGCTTCGGCCACGGTATCGCCGAAGACGGTGCGGTGATCGGCAAGTTCGTGGCCGCCGGCCTCACGTTCTTCGTCTCCACCTCGTTCAGCAAGAGCTTCAGCCTGTACGGCGAACGCGTGGGCGGCCTGTCGGTGCTGTGCAAGGACAAGGAAGAAGCCGGCCGCGTGCTGAGCCAGCTCAAGATCGTGATCCGCACGAACTACTCCAACCCACCCATCCATGGCGGCGCCGTGGTGGCTGCCGTGCTGGGCAACCCCGAGCTGCGCGCCCTGTGGGAGAAGGAACTGGCCGAAATGCGCGTGCGCATCAAGGCCATGCGCCAGAAGCTGGTGGACGGCCTGAAGGCCGCTGGCGTGAAGCAGGACATGTCCTTCATCACCACCCAGATCGGCATGTTCAGCTACTCGGGCCTGACCAAGGACCAGATGGTGCGCCTGCGCAACGAGTTCGGCGTGTACGGCACCGACACCGGCCGCATGTGCGTTGCCGCCCTGAACAGCAAGAACATCGACTACGTCTGCCAATCCATCGCAAAGGTTGTCTGATTGGGACGCTGAAGCGGCGCTGCAGCGCCGCTTTGTGAGCGAAGCGCTCCAGAACCCGCACAACGCGGCCCTTCTGGAGCGTTTGCCGCTTCTGGGCCTGACCGATGCCTGGCTGGTCGCGGGCTGCCTGTTCCAGACCGTCTGGAACCTGCACGCAGGCCATGCGCCCGAGGCGCACATCAAGGACTACGACCTGTTCTACTTTGACGCGGACGACCTGTCCGCCGAAGGCGAAGCAGCCGTGCAGGCACGCGCGGAGGCGCTGTTCGCCGACCTGCCCATCACCGTGGAAGCCAAGAACCAGGCGCGCGTGCACCTGTGGTACGAGGAATGGTTCGGCTACCCCTACGCCGCCCTCACCTCGGCGCGCGACGGGATTGGTCGCTTTCTGGTGCCGTGCACCTGCGTGGGCCTGCAGCCCGCTCCGTCAGGCCCGGCACTGCACGCGCCGTATGGGCTCGATGAGCTGTATGCCGGCATACTGCGGCCCAACCCTGCCTGCCCGCACCTGCCGCTGTTCGATGCCAAGGCCGCGAGCTACCAGCAGCGCTGGCCGTGGCTGCAGATACAGCGCTAACCCCACAACACCGAGCGCATCGAAATAGATGCCGACTGGAAGCCCATGTTGAAGAAACGCGGCATCTCGGTGGACTGCACCGCCCCCGCCGCATACAGCAGCGGCAGGTAGTGCTCGTGCGTGGGGTGGGCCTGCTTTGCCACGGGGCCGAGCTGCAGGAAGCTGGCCAGTGCATCGAGCTGGCCCTGCTTGATCTGGTCCTGCACCACCCCATCGAACTCGTTGGCCCAGTCGTAGGCCTCGTTGGCGGCCGTGCCCCGGCGTGTGGCGCGCAGGTTGTGCACCACATTGCCGCTGCCCACGATGAGCACGCCACGCTCGCGCAGGGCCGCCAGCTGCTTGCCCAGGGCATAGTGCTCGGCCGGGGCGCGGCTGTAGTCCATGCTCAGCTGCAGCACGGGGATCTGCGCCTTGGGGAACATGGGCTTGAGCACCGACCAGGTGCCGTGGTCCAGGCCCCACTCGCCCTCGTCCACGCCCAGCGCGGCCCCGGTGGCCGGTGATTTCAACTCCTTGGCCAGCGTGCGCGCCACGGCGGGGGCGCCGGGCGCGGGGTACTGCTGGTCGAACAGCGCCTGCGGAAAGCCGCCAAAATCGTGGATGGTCTTGGGGTGGGCCATGCCCGTGAGCTGCCAGCCATCGCGCGTGAGCCAATGGGCCGAGATGCACAGGATGAGCTGGGGCTGCACCGCGCGCGCCATCAGCTCCGTGCCCAGCGCCTGCCAGGCGCGGCGCCAGGCGTTGTCCTCGATGGCGTTCATGGGACTGCCATGGCCGAGGAACAGCACCGGCATGCGCGGCGAAGGCTTGAGCGCTTGCAACGCGGGCAAGGTGGCGGCACTGCTCAGCGAAGTCACGGTCATCACTCCCGGAAAAGCGGCCAGACCCGCGAGGGCGGCCAAAGAGGTTCTGCGTTGCATGGATGGGAGACAGTAACAAATTTTGTATAACGCAGGGAGTGAGCGACCGGCCGGGCCAAAGTTCCGGCCAGCGATCCACCTCGCGCCACCTGTTCCATTTCCATAAAGAGACATGAGCACCACCCTGCCCCAGCCACTGCGCAACACCCGCGTCCTGAGCCTTGCCCTGAACCTGCCCGGCCCCGCCGCCCTGATGCGCTGCGCGCGCATGGGCGCCGAGTGCACCAAGCTGGAACCCCCGCCGGTGCCCGGCTATCCGAGCGCCGACCCCATGGGCATCTACAGCCCGGCCGCCTATGCCACGCTGCACCAGGGGGTGCGCGTGGTGCACGCCCACCTCAAGACGGCCGAGGGCCAGGCCACGCTGCACGGGGAACTGGCGCGCACCGATGTGCTCATCACCTCGTTCCGCCCCTCGGCGCTGGCCAAGCTGGGCCTGGCCTGGGAGGCCCTGCAGGCCAAGTACCCGCGCCTGTCGCTGGTGCGCATCGTCGGCGCGGCCGCCGCGCGGGCCGAGGAGCCAGGCCATGACCTCACCTACCTGGCCGATGCCGGCCTGGTCACCGGCACCGAGATGCCGCCCACGCTGTATGCCGACATGGGTGGATCGCTGATGGCCAGCGAGGCTGTGCTGCAGGCCCTGCTGGAGCGCGCCCACACCGGCAGCGGCGTGTGCATCGAGGTCGCACTGGCCGATGCCGCCGCCTGGCTGGCCCAGCCGCGCGACTGGGGCCTGACCACGCCCGACGGCGACGTGGGCGGCAACCACGCCGGCTACCGCATCTACCCCTGCGCCGATGGCCGCGTGGCCGTGGCCGCGCTGGAGCCTCACTTTGCCGCCAGCCTGTGCGCTGCGGCCGGCCTGCCCGCCACGGGCGATGCCCAGGTGCTGCGCGCCGCGGCTACCCATGAGGCCGTGGCCGCCTTCCTGCGCACGCAGACCCGTGCGCAGCTCGATGCGCTGGCGCAAGCGCAGGACATTCCCCTGCACACCCTGGCCTGACGGGTACCCCGATGCAAAAGCAGGGAACGGTGGTGCGCTGGAATGCCGAGCGCGCCTTTGGCTTCATCCGCAGCCAGGACACCGATGCGGACGTGTTTTTCCATGTGCGCGACTACCGGGGCGGCAGCCCGCCGCGCGAAGGCCAGGCGGTGGTGTACGAGGAAATCCATGTGGGCGGGAAAGGGCCGCGGGCCATGGCAGTGCAGCCAGTGGGCGTACTGGCGACAGCGCAAGCGTCCGCTCGATCGGCACAGGGTCCATCAGCGTCCAAACCCCGCCAACGGCAGGCATCGCGCGCCGACCGGGCGCATGGCACGCCGGCATTCCAGGGCCTGGCCTTTCTGATGATGGGGATTTGGGCGGGACTGCTGGCTTTTGGCGCCTGGAACGGACGATTACCCTTTTGGCTGCTGGGCGGCGCAGCAGCACTCAACCTGCTGACCTTTGCCGTCTATTACATCGACAAGCAGGCTGCAAAAAGCGGCCAATGGCGCACCAGCGAAAGCACTCTGCATGGGCTGGCCCTCGCCGGCGGCTGGCCCGGCGCCTGGTTCGCCCAGCAGATGCTGCGCCACAAATCGAGCAAGACCGAATTCCGGGTGGCGTACTGGGCCACCGTGATGGCGAACTGCGCGGGCCTGGCTGCCTGGGTTGTGCGCTGGATCGGCTGAGCAAACCGCGCCCCACGGCGGGATGACAGGTAAATTGTCGCTGGGACTACACACGCCCACGCGGCCAGCGGCTTCAATGGTCAGATATCCACCCCTCCAAAGGAGACGGCCATGAAGCCAATGATTCTTGACTCCACCATGACCAATATGGGCGGCGTTTTCTACCCCACGGGGCATGTGTTCGCCCTGTTCCCCGACGAGGACTGCGTGCGCCAGGCGGCGGCGGCACTCGAAGCCGCGGGCCACAAGGGCGAACTGGCCTATGCCAGCCCCGAGGCCATCATGGCCGACATCGTGCGCACGCTGGGCACGGCCGATGCCCCGCTGCCCTCGGTGGGCGCCGAAGGCGACATGGTGCGCCGTATCGCCGATCTGGCCGGCACCGGCCACCATGGTCTGCTGATCCAGATGGACAGCAAGGACGAGCCCGACACCGTGGTCGACGCCATCACACCGCAGGGTGCGGCCACGGCCTTCTACTACCGCACCTTCATCATCGAAGACCTGGTGACACCGCCCGTGGCGGACGACAAGACCCAGTCCGTGGTGGTCGGCACGCACGCCGCGACGGACTGAACCCCGCCCCCCCGCGCGGACCGGCAAGGCCGGCGCCTCCACCCGCGACGAACCCGCGTTCCGCAAGGCACGCGGGTTTTTTCGCATCCGCTGCCGCCAATGATTTGCTGCCAAACCGCCAGGTTGTCGATATAGTGGTTTTGCAAGGCAGGCCAGCTCACCCGCTCACCCACCGGCGCCCTCGCCCTGGGGAGCCAATGCCGCCCACCGCACGGGAGGGAATCGTATGGGGTTTTTCAGCCACGGTGCCTCACCCAGGGCGCCTTGGGCCACCGGGCCCTGAAGCGCAAGCGGCAGCCGTGCATGGCCGATGTGCGCGAACCACCCCGCCAGGGACCGCTGCGCTCCACGCTGCGGATCACCTGGCCTTTCCTGCTCATGGTGGTTGTGCTGGCGGCCTGCGCATCAGGCAGCCTGCACGTGCTGTCGGCCGTGCGGGCCTTCGTGGCCGGTGAAAGCCTGTGGACCAAGGGGCAGAAGGACGCCATCTACTTCCTGGACCGCTACGCCGCCACGGGCTCCCCGGACGCCTATGCCCAGTTCAGGAAGGCCATCGACGTTCCGCTGGGCGACAAGGCGGCGCGGCTGGCCCTGCTGGAGACGAGCCCGCCCAACCTGAACGCGGCGCGCGAGGGCTTTGCGCGCGGCGAGAACCACCCCGAGGACATCGACAGCCTGATCTGGCTGCTGCGCTGGTTCAACCGCTACGAGATCATGCAGCAGCCGCTGGTGCACTGGCTGGTCGGAGACCGCCACATCGACAGCCTGCTGCAGTTGTCGCAGGAGATCCAGCATGGCCACACCAGCGGCCTGGTGGACGCCGCCACGCGCCGCGACTGGCAGGCCCGCATCCGCGCCATCAACGCGGGCGCGACGCCGGCGGCCCGCGCCTTCAGCGCATCGCTCGGGCACAGCTCCCGGCGCATCGTGCAATGGCTGCTCTGGGCCAATGCGGGCATGGCGGCTGCGCTGATACTGCTGAGCACCTGGCACACCCGCAGCCTGCTGGCGCAGCGCCAGCGCGCTGAGCAGGCGCTCGACGCCGAGCGCGAGCAGGCGCACGTCACGCTGGCAGCGATTGGCGATGCCGTGGTGACCACCGACCTGCAGGGCGAGGTGCGCTACCTCAACCCTGCGGCAGCGGCCCTGGTGGGCATTCCGGCACAGCAGGCCATCGGGCGCCCGCTGGCCCAGGTGCTGCAACTGAATGACGGCACCGGCGCCCTGGGGGCCGACCGACTGGTGGAGCGGGTGCTGCGCGGCGCGCCCATCCACCGCGACGGCTTCACCCCCACCGTGGTGCGGCCCGACCAGAGCCTGGTACCCATCAAGCTCGTGGGCTCGGCCATCCGCCACCAGGGCCAGCCCACCGGTGTGGTGCTGGTGCTGCACGACGTGACGCGCGAGCGGCACTATGTGGAGCAACTGTCGTGGCAGGCCAGCCACGACGCGCTCACCGGGCTGGTGAACCGGCGCGAGTTCGAACGCCGGCTGGAGGCCCTGATCAGCCAGCCGCGTGCCATGGGGCGCGAAGGCACCCTGCTCTACGTGGACCTGGACCAGTTCAAGCTCATCAACGACACCTGCGGCCACCAGGCCGGCGACGAGATGCTGCGCGAGGTCTGCCGCATGCTGCAGAGCCACCTGCGCGAGGGCGATACGCTGGCACGGCTGGGGGGTGACGAGTTCGGCATCCTGCTCAAGGACTGCCCGCCCGGCCCCTCGGCGCGCATTGCCGAGCAGTTGCGCCAGGCCGGACACGATTTGCGCGTGCTGTGGGAAGGGCGGCAGTTGACCACCGGCCTGAGCATCGGCATGGTGCAGCTGATCCCGGCCCTGAACACCATCCAGGAGGCCATGCGCGTGGCCGACATGGCCTGCTACCGCGCCAAGGAGGGCGGCCGCAACCGGGTCTTCGTCTACCAGGCACAGGACATCGAGATGAGCCGCCGCGAAGGCGACATGGACTGGGTGCGGCGCCTGCGCCTGGCGCTGGAGCATGGCCGCTTCCGGCTGCACGCACAGACCATCACTGCGCTGCAGGGCGCCGGGGCCGGCCTGCACCTGGAGGTGCTGCTGCGCCTGGCCGAGGACCCGGGGGAACTGATCCCTCCAAGCAGCTTCATTCCGGCCGCGGAGCACTACGGCATGATGCCGGCCATCGACCGCTGGGTGGTGCGGCACACGCTCGACGCCCTGGCGCAGCACCTCGCCACCAGCGGCGCGGCGCCCGTGCACACCTGCGCCATCAACCTGTCGGGAACCAGCCTGGGCGACGAGACCCTGCTCGGGTTCATCCACACCGCCATCGGGCAGTCGGGGGTGGACCCGCGCATCCTGTGCTTCGAGATCACCGAGACCAGCGCCATCTCGCACCTGCCCAGCGCAGTGCGGTTGATGAAGGACCTGCAGCAGCTGGGCTGCCGCTTTGCGCTCGACGATTTCGGCGTGGGCATGTCTTCCTTCACCTACCTCAAGCACCTGCCGGTGGACTACCTCAAGATCGACGGCAGCTTCGTGCGCGACCTGCTGGACGACCCGACCAACCGGGCCATGGTGGAGATGATCAACCACATCGGCCATGTCATGGGCAAGCAGACGATCGCGGAGTTTGCCGAGTCCATGGAGATCGTCGATGCGCTGCGCGGCATCGGCGTCGACCATGCGCAGGGCTATGCCCTTTCGCGGCCCGTTGCGCTGGCCGACTGCCTGCGCAGCGGCTGAACCAGGGCCCCGCTGGCCAAGGCCAGGCCGGGTACGACCAGCAGCACGGCGCCCAGCGAGGCCCCCGAGACAGGTTCACCCAGCAGCCAGGCCCCACCCGCCGCCGTGAGCAGCGGCACCAGGGCCGCCGACAGGGCGGCGCGCGCCGCCCCCAGCCGTGCAATCGCCACGCTGTAGACCACCAGGCCCAGCAGACCGGCCATCACCCCCTGCCCCAGGGCCTGCCAGGCCACATCGGTCCATGGCGCCGACAATAGGCGCGGTGCACCCACCAGCGCCAGCACGGGCAGCAACAACAGGGCCGACCCCAGGTTCACCACGGCGGCGCCCTGCCATGGCGTGAGGCCGCTGGCGCGGAACGCCAGCGTGTAGACCGACCACAGCAGCGCCGCCAGCAGGAACAGCAGATCGCCACGCCAGGCCCCGTCCGCCGTGCGCCAGCCGGCGGCACCAAAGACCGCCATGCCCGCCACGATGAGCGCCAGGCCCAGCAGCCGCGAGGGCGCCAGCCGCTCTCCCCCTACCAGCCAGGCCCCGAGCGCGGTGAACACCGGCAGGCTGCCCGCAACGAAGATGCCCATGTGCGCAGCGGGAGCCCAGCGCGCACCGGCCAGCACCACCAGGCCGAACGGCAGTCCGCCGCACAGCACCAGCAGCGCACAACGCAGGCGCGACAGGCCGGCCGGCCATCCGCTGTGCCGCAGCCACAACGGCGCCAGCACCAGGGCCGGTATCGCATAGCGCAGCACGGCCAGCTCGACCGGCCCCAGGGTGGTGATGACCCCATGGCGCGAGGCGATCTGCCAGCCGCTGCCGATGAGCGCGGCGGCCAGGGCGGCCAGCCAGCCGACCCAGGGCGATGGAATGGAAGAACACAGGCGGCGAAAGGAGGATGCGAGAGCAGGCATGCCCGCAGTCTCGGCGCGGCACCCCCGGTCCGGCTATCAGAATCCTGCCCAGGTCAGCCGCGCAGCGCCTGTCGCGCCTGCGCCGGCGTCACGCCGATGGCGCTGCGGAACGCGGTACCCAGATGGCTCTGGCTGCTGTAACCCAGGTCATGCGCCAGGGCGGCCAGGTCGCCCTCCCCTTCGTCCAGGCGCTGCAGCGCCACGGCCAGGCGCAATTGCTCGCGGTAGGCGTGCAGGCCCAGGCCAGTGTGGGTACGGAACAGGCGCGCAAGGTGGAAGTAGGAGCAGCACGCCGCATCCGCCACGTCGTGCAACGACCAGCCCATGCCATCGGCAGCCGCGGTGCGCGTGGCCATGAAGCGCCGTGCACGCGCCACCGCGGCATGGGCCATGGCGCTGTTGCCGCTCGGCACACCCTGCCCAAGCACGGGCCCGGCCGCCTGCTCGCGCCCCTGTGCGAGCGCACGCCAGTGCAAGCGCAGCTGCCAGAGGGCCCGGGGCGGCAGGCTCCAGGCAAGGGCATGGCCGGCGCCAGTCGGCGCGCTGCCCGGCTGCATGCTGACCACCATGTGGCTGCGCTCTGCCGCCTGCCAGTCATGGATGCGGTACGGCAGCCCGGTGGGCAGCGCCACCACGGTCAGCCCGTCGAGCAGCACCTGCCGCCCCTCCAGGTGGAACTCGGACACCCCGCTCACCGGGAAAACCCAGCGCCGCGTGGCCACCTGGTAGACGGGGCTACCGGCATGGAGCAGGCCCGCAGGCTTGAGCACCCGCTCCACCCGCCACGCAGCGGTGTCGGCGTAGAGGATGCGGTCCTGCGGCATTGCGGGCCGGGCTGGGTGCCCGTCTTCAGCGGCCCTTGCGGCCGGCCGAGGGCTTGGCCGAGCCGGTCACGCGCGGTGGCAGGCCGGTGTGCTGCGTGAGCATGCGGCCCTTTTGCGGCTGCGTGGACTTGAGCGCCACACCCTGGGAGGACTTGGATGCCGCAGCCGCAGTGGCCGCCTTGGCACTGCCGGGCGTGGAGTTCTTGCGCCGCGCGCTCTGGTAGCCGCCGTCCGTCAGCGGCTGGAAGGTCGGGATCAGGTGGTGCTTGCCGTTGCCGATAAGGTCGGCCCGGCCCATGGCCTTGAGCGCGTCGCGCAGCAGCGGCCAGTTGTTAGGGTCGTGGTAGCGCAGAAAGGCCTTGTGCAGGCGGCGGCGCTTTTCGCCGCGCACGATGTCCACACCCTCGCTGTCGCGCGTGATCTTGCGCAGCGGGTTCTTGTTGCTGTGGTACATGGCCGTGGCCGTGGCCATGGGACTCGGGTAGAAGGTCTGCACCTGGTCGGCGCGGAAACCGTTCTTCTTGAGCCAGATGGCAAGGTTCATCATGTCCTCGTCGCTGGTGCCCGGGTGCGCGGCGATGAAGTACGGGATCAGGAACTGCTTCTTGCCCGCCTCTTCGCTGAACTTCTCGAACATCTGCTTGAACTTGTCATAGCTGCCGATGCCCGGCTTCATCATCTTCGTGAGCGGGCCCTGCTCGGTGTGCTCGGGCGCGATCTTGAGGTAGCCGCCCACGTGGTGCTGCACCAGTTCCTTCACGTACTCGGGGCTCTTCACGGCCAGGTCGTAGCGCAGGCCCGAGCCGATCAGGATCTTCTTGATGCCCTTGAGCGCGCGGCCACGGCGGTAGATCTTGATCAGCGGATCGTGGTTGGTGCCCAGGTTGGAGCAGATGCCGGGGTACACGCAACTCGGCTTGCGGCAGGCGGCCTCGATCTCGGGGCTCTTGCAGCCCAGGCGGTACATGTTGGCCGTGGGGCCGCCCAGGTCCGAGATGGTGCCGGTGAAGCCGGCGACCTTGTCGCGGATGTCCTCGATCTCCTGGATGATCGAATCCTCGGAGCGGCTCTGGATGATGCGCCCCTCGTGCTCGGTGATCGAGCAGAAGGTGCAGCCGCCGAAGCAGCCGCGCATGATGTTGACCGAAAAGCGGATCATCTCCCATGCGGGAATCTTGGTCGCGCCCTCATGGCTGCCGTTTTCATCGGCATAGCTCGGGTGCGGGCCGCGGGCGTAAGGCAGGTCGAACACGTGGTCCATCTCGGCCGTGGTCAGCGGGATGGGCGGCGGGTTGATCCACACGTCGCGGGCGGTCACGCCCTCGCCGTGGGCCTGCACCAGGGCACGCGCATTGCCGGGGTTGGTCTCCAGGTGCAGCACGCGGTTGGCGTGGGCGTACAGCACCGGGTCGCTCTTGACCTGCTCGTAGCTGGGCAGGCGGATCACGCTGCGATCACGCGGCGGCACCTTGAGCTTGGCCTTGAGCGCCGGGTTGGCCACGAAAAGCATGGGCCGGATCGCGGGGTTGGGCTCGGCCGCAGCGGCTGCGCCGGCCTCGGCATCCAGGGTCCCATCTTCCTTGCTGCAGGTGCTGCCCTGGGCGGCGGCCTGCTCGCTGGTCGTCATGTAGGGGTTGATGTGCGCCTCTACCCGGCCCGGCTCGTCCACGCTGGTGGAATCGATCTCGAACCAGCCCTTGCCGCTGTCGTCGTCGGACCGGCGCACGAAGGCCGTGCCACGCACGTCGGTGATCTGCTCCACGGGCTCGCGCGCAGCCAGGCGGTGCGCCACCTCGACCAGGGCACGCTCGGCATTGCCGTACAGCAGCAGGTCGCACTTGGCATCGACCACCACCGAGCGGCGCACCTTGTCGCTCCAGTAGTCGTAATGGGCGATGCGGCGCAGACTGCCTTCGATGCCACCCAGGATGATGGGCACGTCCTTGTAGGCTTCGCGGCAGCGCTGGCTGTAGACGATGGCCGCACGGTCGGGTCGCTTGCCGCCGATGTCGCCCGGGGTGTAGGCATCGTCGCTGCGGATCTTGCGGTCCGCCGTGTAGCGGTTGATCATGGAATCCATGTTGCCCGCCGTCACGCCCCAGAACAGGTTGGGCTTGCCCAGCGCCTTGAAGGGCTCGGCGCTCTGCCAGTCAGGCTGGGCGATGATGCCCACGCGAAAGCCCTGGGCCTCCAGCGTGCGGCCGATCACGGCCATGCCGAAGCTCGGGTGGTCCACATAGGCATCACCCGTCACCAGAATGACGTCGCAGCTGTCCCAGCCCAGCTGATCCATCTCGGCACGGCTCATCGGCAGGAACTTGGCCGTGCCGAAGCGCTTCGCCCAATACGGGCGGTAGCTGGTCAGCGGCTTGGCTGCGCGCGCGAAAAAGGAGACGTCGACGGGGGCGTTCATGTGGGGGGTGCAAGACCTCGGATGGGCGAGGCCGTTATGGATAACCCGCGATTTTACGTTGGCGGGCCTGTTTTGTCGCTGTGGCCGGTTTGTCCTAGCTTTTGTCCGGTTGTGCCCAAAGGCGCATATACTTGCCAAAGTCAATCAATTGCATGCCTTTGGCAATCAATCATGAACCAAGCAGCCCCCGCAGACGCAGTCAAGGCCGTGCGCCGTTTCAACCGCTTCTTCACGCGCCGCATCGGAGTGCTCGACCCCTACCTGGGCAGCGAGCTGTCGCTGACCGACGTGCGCGTCCTCTATGAACTGGCGCACCGCCAGGACCTGGTGGCCAGCGAGCTGGCGCGCGAGCTGGGGCTGGATGGTGGCTACCTGAGCCGCATCCTGCGCCGCTTCGAGAATGCCGGGTGGATCAGCCGCGCGCCCAGCGCCAAGGATGCGCGCCAGAGCGTGCTGACGCTGACACCCACAGGCCACGATGCCTTTGCCCCACTGCAACAGCGCTCACGCGAGGAGGCGGCCGCCCTGCTCGCTCCCCTGCCCGCTGCCCGGCAGGCAGAGCTGGTGCAGGCCATGGAGCGCATCGAGGCCCTGCTGGAACCTGCCGCTCCCGGCGGCGCCCCACGCGTGGCCGTGCTGCGCGACCCACAGCCTGGCGACATCGGCTGGGTGGTGCAGCAGCACGGCGAGATCTACGCGCGCGAATATGGCTGGGACATGCGCTTCGAGGCCCTGGTGGCCGACATCGCCGCGCAGTTCGTGCGCAAGTTCCAACCCGAGTGGGAGAAATGCTGGATCGCCGAGCTCGATGGCGAGCGCGTGGGCGCCATCTTCCTAGTGCGCAAGTCGGCCACCACGGCCAAGCTGCGCATGCTGATCCTCTCGCCCAAGGCGCGCGGCATGGGCCTGGGTGCGCGGCTGACGGACGAGTGCATCGCCTTTGCGCGTGCCAAAGGTTACAAAAAAATGGTGCTCTGGACCAACAGCTGTCTCATTACCGCACGTTCAATCTATGCCAAGCGGGGATTTGTGTTGGACAAATCGGAGCCGTACGAAGACTTCGGACAACAATTGGTGGGAGAAACCTGGTCCCTCAAGCTGTGACCCCGCCCCTCACACCCACCATCCGCCCGCTGGTGGCGCATGACGACCTGGCGCGCCTGACCGCGCTGATCCACTCCGCCTATGCCCCGCACGCGGCCAAAGGCCTGCGCTATTGGGCCACCCACCAGACGGTGGAGGACACGGCAAAACGCCTGGCATCGGGCCAGGCGCTGGTGGTGGAGATCGATGGGGACTATGCCGCGACAGCGACCTTGCGCGCCCCGCAGGCGGAATCCAAGGTGGCGCTGTACCGTAACAGCTCGGTATGGTCCATCACGCAGTTCTGCGTGGCGTCCCGGTTCAAGGGCATGGGGCTGGGGAAACTGCTGCATGGGGAACTGCTGGCCCGGGCGCGCCGTGCCGGGGCCGCCACCCTGGCACTGGACACGGCCGAACCGGCCCATGCGTTGATTGCAATGTACGAAAGCTGGGGCTACCAGGTGGTCGGCGAATGCGACTGGAGGCCGCTCACCAACTACACCAGCGTGCTCATGGCGCGTGCGGTCGACCCGCAGCCTCAGGCGCCCTTGGCCCGATAATTTATTACCACTCGCCCACTTCGCGTACGCGCTGGGCCAAGTCGAACTCTTCCTCGTCCTCGAAATCCTCGGCCACCTGCGCAAGGCGCGCGCTGGCGGCACCGCCCGACGCCTGCATGGCCACAACGGACATGGGCGAAGGCACCGACGGTGCAGAAAAGCGGCCGAACAGGTGGCTGGCCAGCGTGCTGGGAAGGGATGCAGTCAGTGGCAGGGCGAACATGGCGGTTCCTTGGGTGCGTTGATTCGTTGTTGTTGACCGAGAATAGTTATCGGCTATGGGTTCAAGTGTAGGAACGGACCGCATCCGCGCTTGTGACAGAACGCACACTTACACGGCCAGGGCCGATCGGCGGGCGCGCGGCTGTGACAGGCGTCACATAACTGCCGCCTACCGGGGCCGACAGTGGTGCGTTTGCGCAACATCTTTGCCCTTGTTCAACGCTGATAAGCTCTGCGCCCCATGCCACAGACCCTCGCCACCCCCGCCCACAGCGAGCTCCTCATCAAGAAAAGCCGCTTCATCGGCTGCGTGCAGCCCATGGCCGACCGCGCCAGCGCCCAGGCCGCAGTGGACGCGCTGTGGAAGCAGCACCCGGGTGCCGCCCATGTCTGCTGGGCGCTGTTGGCGGGCGGCCAGTCGGCTGCGGTGGACGATGGCGAGCCCAGCGGCACGGCCGGCCGCCCCATGCTGGACGTGCTGCGCCACCAGGACCTGGAAGGCGTGCTGGCCACGGTGGTGCGCTACTTCGGCGGCGTGAAGCTGGGCGCGGGCGGGCTGGTGCGGGCCTATACCGACGCCATCGCCCAGGCCTTGCTAAGCGCACCCAAGGTGACGCTGCAGCGCATGGCCACGCTGCAGTGCATGGTGCCCTACGCGTTGGAGGGCCTGCTGCGCCGCGAGGTGGAAGCAGCCGGTGCTGACCTGCTGGATGTGCAGCACGGCACGCTGGTCACCCTGCAGGTGCGACTGCCCCAGGCGCAGGCCGAGGGATTCGTGCAACGCATCAACGACCAGGGCCAGGGGCGCGTGGGGTGGCTGGACTCCGACTGAGCCAGAACAATGGACAAGCGCCTACAAGGCTTCGGCCCCGCGCCCTGCACACTGGCGTTTCCTTGCCACTTCGGGAGACGCGATCCATGGGCCAACCGCCGTTAGACACCATCATCATCGGCGCTGGCACGGCCGGCCTGGCCGCCTTGCGCGAGGTGCGCAAGCGCACGGAGCGCTACCTGATCGTCAACGACGGCCCCTGGGGCACCACCTGTGCCCGCGTGGGCTGCATGCCGTCCAAGGCGCTGATCGAGGCGGCCAATGCTTTCCACCGGCGGCTGGCTTTCGATGAGTTCGGGATCCGGGGCGGCAGCGATCTCCGGGCCGACATTCCTGCGGTGCTCAAGCGCGTGCGTGCATTGCGCGATGACTTCGTGGCCGGTGCCCTGAAGGCCACCGACGACCTGGGCGGCGCCAGCCTCTCGGGCCGGGCCGTGCTGCTGGATGCGAACACCGTGGACGTGGGCGGCGTGCGCTACCAGGCCGACAGCATCATCCTGGCCACGGGCTCGCGTCCCGTGGTGCCCGAGGAATGGCTGGCCTTTGGCGACCGCATCCTGACCACCGACACCCTGTTCGAGCAGGAAACCCTGGGCCCGCGCGTGGCCGTGATCGGCATGGGCGCCATCGGTGTCGAGCTGTCGCAGGCCCTGGCGCGCCTGGGCCTGGAAGTGGCAGCCTTCACCACCGGCCACGCCTTCGGCGGGCTGAGCGACCCCACCCTGAATGCCGAACTGGGCGCCCTGCTCAAGAACGAGATGGTGCTGCACACCCATGCCAAGGCCGAGTTGCGCGAGGTACCCGGCGGAATCGAGGTCAGCAGCGGCGCCAACCGCGTGGTGGTGGACCAGGTGATCGCCGCCATGGGCCGCACACCCAACATCGAGCACCTGGGCCTGGAAACCCTGGGCGAGCCCCTGGACAAGCGTGGCATGCCCAAGGTGGACCCGCAGACCCAGCAGATCGGCAAGCTGCGCGTGTTCCTGGCGGGCGATGCCAATGGCCATGCGCCGTTGCTGCACGAAGGTGCGGACGAGGGCCACATCGCGGGCATGAATGCGCTGGCCGCAGAGCCCACGCGCTTCGTGCGCCGCACGCGCCTGTCCATCGTGTTCTCGGACCCCAATATCGCGGTGGTGGGCACGCCTTTCGACCAGCTCGATCCGGCCCACACCGTGGTCGGTGCGGTGGACTTCGAGCGGCATGGCCGCGCCCGCGCCGCCCTGCGCAACCACGGCCGCCTGTGCGTCTATGCGGACAAGGGCAATGCGCGCCTGCTGGGTGCCGAGATGTGTGCGCCGGATGGCGAGCACCTGGCCCACCTGCTGGCCCTGGCCATCCAGCAAAAGCTCACGGTGCACCAGATGCTGGGCATGCCGATCTACCACCCGGTGCTGGAGGAAGGCCTGCGCAGCGCCCTGCGCAACGCGGCGCGGCACCTGCCGGACATCAGCGAATCGGACCTTGCGGCCTGTGCACCCATCGGTGTGCCTGCGCTGGAATGACGGCCGCCAGGGTGTAACAGTACGCAAGCACTCTTCATTTCGGGAGCAGAATGCCGATAAGAGAGCTAATACCGGAGAACCCCCATGGATGTCGCACTCAGCAACAGCATCGTCAACACCGCCACGGCCCTGGCCAGCCGTGAGACTTCCGATGCCCTGAATGTCCGGGTACTCAAGAAGGCACTGGACATCCAGGCCAGCTCCGCCGCCACACTGCTGCAGGCCCTGCCCCAACCACCCCTGGCCACCTCGGGCACGTTGGGCACCCAGATCAATACCTTTGCCTGACCACAGCCCCGGCAGAAATCCTCGATTTTCTCCAAGGTAAGCCCCTCCAAAGCCGCCCCTAGAGGCGGCATTTTTTTGCGCTATTGCAAGGCCTTGCAGACAGCGCCCGCTCGTCTGCGGCCGCCACAGAGGCCTTTTGCGCACGACGGTCAACAACACCGTTACAAGATGTAGTTAGACTGTTGAATGAAGACAGGTGCCGCACTCGCACATGACGAGCAGTGCGGCAGGCAGGACGTTCCATACCAATCGAAAGGCGAAAAAATGGCTGAGGCAGTGAAGATGCTCAACAACTCCACCGGAATCTCCAAGACGGGATTCCATGGTTTTTCATGGACCACCTTTCTCTTCGGCCCGTTTCCCGCCTTGTTTCGCGCGGACTACCTTACGTTCATCGGATATTTCGCCGTGGCCGCCATCTTCGCGGCCTTGACGGCAGGCATCAGCTGGCTCCCGATGTGCATCATCTGGGCCTTCATCTACAACGGTTTCTACACCAAGAAGCTGCTGGAAAAGGGCTACACCTTCAATGACACACCTGAACGTGTGAACGCTGCCGTTGCAGCGCTGAAGCTGGATGCATCCAGGTTCCAGCCTGACGTGCCCGCCGAGCCGCCCAGCCAGGCCACCGACCGGTTCATGGGCGAGATGTCCGTGGACAACGACGCCTACAAGCTGTTCTTGGTCAAGAAGTACAACATCGAGAAGAACACCACGCTCGATAAATTCGTTGCCAACGAAAAGCTCTTTGGCACCGTGGATGAAGCCATTGCCTACGTCGATGGCATCGAAAAGGGCATCGCGGCCGAACACAGCCAGCGCGCGACACAACAGCAGAATGAAGCCCGGCAGCAGGAGGAAGCGGCGCGCCAGTCTGCCCTGCTGAGCGAAACGGTCGTCGAAGAAGGCACGCTTGCCGGCACCAAATGGACCTACCGCCTGCACCAGGACGGCTCCGTCGTCGTCCGGGACGAGCACGGAGGGGAAAACCGCTACAAGTCCATTGCGGCCGCCAAAGCTGTCATCACCTGGTGGGAATGATTCACTGCGGCCTTCCCGGGCGCCACGCCCGTCATTGCGGCCCCTGTGTGTCCGCCGCCGCAAACCGCTCACGGTAGCCCTTGGGCGAAACGTTCAGGTGGCGCATGAACATGCGCCGCATCACCTCTTCGGAATTGAATCCGCACTGCACGGCGATGGCCTTGTTGCTGTGCCGGTGTGCCTCGATCAGGCGGCAGGCCTTCTCCAGGCGGATGCGCTCCACGGCATGGGCGGGCGTGGTGCCCGTGTGGCTGGCGTAAAAGCGCGCAAAGGTACGCAGGGTCATGCCCATCTGGTCGGCCATGCGCGCCACGCTCAGGTCCAAACGCAGGTGCTCGGCAATCCAGGCATGCAGGCGGGTGATGCGCTCGTCGTCTGCGGTCTGCTCCAGCAGCGCGCTGCTGAACTGCGACTGCCCGCCGGGGCGCTTGTAGAACACCACCAGCTTCTTGGCCACGGCCATCGCGATGTCGCGGCCCAGGTCGGTCTCGACCATGCCCAGGGCCATATCGATGCCGGCCGTGACCCCGGCCGAGGTCCACACCCGCCCCTGGCGGAAGTAGATGGCATCGGGCTGTACATCGATGGCCGGGAACCGCGCCGACAGGTGCTCGCACGCCGCCCAGTGCGTGACCGCACCGGCGCCGTCGAGCAGGCCGGTGTGCGCCAGCACGAAGGCGCCCGTGCACACCGATGCCAGCCGCTCGATGCGCGGTGAGGCACGGCGCAGCCATTGCGCCAGGGTGGCCGCCACCGGGGTGTCCTGCGCCTCCCGGCCTGCGGCGGCGGGCCTGAACACCCCCGGGCCACCCGGCACCACCACCGTCTGTACCTTGCGCGCCAGGCGCTGCGGCAGCGCGCGTGCCACCAGGTCCACCCCGCTCGAGCTGCGCACGGCACCGCCCGACAGGCCGTAGACCCCGGTCTCGTAGACAGGCGTGCGGCCGGCCAGCCGCAGTTCGTCATTGGCCGTGGCGAAGACCTGCAGCGGCCCGCTCACGTCCAGCAGCTGGAATTGGTCGAAAACCAGGAACCAGACCTGGTGGGCGGTGGGTGGCATGGGCGGACCGAGGTTGGCAGAAATCGTGGTGCTTCTGTCCTGACGGACAGACAGACGAATCCTACAGTGGAGCCATCGAAACATCCACCGCAACGAAAGGCCCTCCCCATGAACATCGGCATGCTGGTATTTCCGGACATCACCGCCATCGACTACGTCGCCCCCGCTGACCTGCTGGTGCGCATACCGGGCGCGCAGCTGCACCTGGTGTGGAAGCACACCGACACCCTCCACACGGAGCTGGGCTGGGAGTTCCGCCCCACGGCATCGTTCGACAGCTGCGGCCAGCTCGACATGCTGGTCGTGCCCGGCGGCCCGGGCATCGAGGCCTTGCTGAGCGACGAAGAAACCCTGGCCTTCCTGGCCCGGCAAGCCCAGGGCGCCCAATGGATCGTGGGCATCTGCACCGGCCCGCTGGTGCTGGGCGCGGCCGGCCTGCTGCAGGGCTACCGCGCCACCTGCCACTGGGGCTCGCACGAACTGCTGTCCCTGGTGGGGGCCACGCCGGTGGACGAGCGCGTGGTGGTGGACCGCAACCGCATCACGGGCGCGGGCATGACCTCGGGCATCGACTGTGCGCTGCAGGCGATTGCGCTGGCCAGCAGCGCCGAGGTGGCCCAGGGCGTCCAGCTGTTTGCCGAGTACGACCCCCAGCCGCCCTTTGACACCGGCGCGCCGCACAAGGCACCCGCGCCCCTGGTGCAGGCGGCCCGGGCACGCCTGCAGCCCATCGTGGACCGGCGCCGCGCTCTGCTCAGCGCGCGCCAGACCGCCTGAATCCGATCCAGCCCCTTGCCAGAGAGAAAGCGCCATGCCCCACCTCCACACCCCCGCCCTGACCCGCCGCCACTGCCTGCAGGCTGCGTTGCTGCTGGCGTTTCCGCTCGCGGCCGCCGCGCAGGCCTACAACGGCCCCATCCGCATCCTCGTGGGTTACCCGCCGGGCGGCCCGGCCGACACGGCCGCCCGCATCGTGGCCGAAAAGCTCGCCACCCAGTTGGGCCAGCCTGTGCTGGTGGACAACAAGCCGGGCGCCGGTGGCCAGATCGCGGCCCAGGCACTCAAGGCGGCCCCGGCCGATGGCTCGGTGCTCTTTCTGAGCAACACCCACACCGTGGCCATGGTGCCGCTGACCATGAAGGCGCCCGGCTTTGTGCCCGCCACCGATTTCCGGCCCGTCGGCGCCGTGGCCAACTTCGAACTGGCGCTGGCCGTGCATCCCAAGACCGGGGCCACCACCCTGGCGGAACTGGGTGCGTGGTTCACCGCGCGCCGCGGCGACGCGAGCATCGGCGTGCCGGCGCCAGCGTCCGCACCGGAATTCATTGCCGCCGAGGTGGCCCGCCACCTCAAGGCCGACATCGTGCCCGTGGCCTATCGCGGCGCCACCCCCATGGTGACCGACCTGCTGGCAGGGCAGATTTCGGCGGGGGTGTCGGGCATCTCGGACTTCCTGCAGCACCAGAAGGCAGGCAGGCTGCGCATCCTGGCGGTCAGCCGCGCCACCCCCCTGCTGCCGGGCGTGCCCTCGTTCGCGCAGGCGGGCCTTGCGAGCCTGGATGCGACCAGCGACTTCCTGGGGCTGTACGCCCCTGCCGGCTTGAGCGATGCGGCGGTGGCCCGCTACAACACAGCGGTGAACCAAGCAGTGGCCATGCCCGAAGTGGTGGCCAAACTTCAGGCCAGTGCCATGACGCCGGCCACCGGCACGCCCGCAGAGCAGGCCCAACGGCTGGGTCAGGTGTCGAAGGCGCTGGCAGCGCTGGTCGCGCAAAGCGGCTTCGTGCCCCAGTAGCAGCCCAGGCGGCATGCGACGGGGACACGGCGGGTGATACAAAGAGAGCTACGCCATCACCTGCCCGCAAGACCCGCATGTCCACCGCCCTGCATTCTGCCGATCTTATTTGCGCCCCCCACGAACGTGGCGCCCTGCAAGTGCCCTACCTCAAGCGCTGCTGGTCCAGCTGGATGGCTGCGCGCCAGGGACAGCCCGGCATCGGCCCGCGGGAAGCCCACCGCACCCAGCTTGTTCTGGCCGCCCTGGGCGTGGGGCTGGAGCAGAGCCTGCAGTACGTGCTGCGCGAAGCGCCGGACTTCGCCAGCTTCGAGGATTGGATCGTGCGCACGGCGGGAGCCCCCGACGCCGCCACGGTGGCGCGCATCCAGGCCCTGGTCGATGGCGGCGCGCAACCTGCCGCGCAGCTGGATTTGCATGCCCGCATCGATGCCATGGCACCCGTGCTGGACGCGGCCGATTTGGCCCACTGGGACGAGCATGGCTATGTGGTCCTGCGGCAGGCCGTGCCTGCCAGCGACAGCGCGGCCGCAGCGCAGGTGGTGTGGGATGCCATGGGTGCCAGGCCGGAGGATGCGGACTCCTGGTACCCGAACGCCCCGCGCAATGTCATGGTGCAGCTGTTCCAGCACCCGGCCTTCGAGAAGAACCGGCGGTCCCTGCGCATCCACAAGGCTTTTGCCCAGCTGTGGGGCACCGCCGACCTGTGGCGCAGCACGGACCGCTGCGGCTTCAATCCGCCCGAGCGCCCGGGCCACGCCTACAGCGCCCAGGGCCTGCACTGGGACGTGAGCCTGGTGCAGCCGATTCCGTTCTGCACGCAGGGCATCCTCTACCTCACCGACACCTTGCCGGAGCAAGGCGGCCTGACGGTCGTACCCGGCTTCCACCGCCGTATCGGGCCCTGGCTGGCCAGCCTGCCGCCAGGCGCCGACCCGCGGCGCCAGGATTTCCAGGCCCTGGGCGCCCGCCCCATCGGTGCGGCTGCGGGCGACCTGGTGATCTGGCACCAGGCCCTGCCCCACGGCCCGAGTCCGAACCGTGCCACGCAGCCGCGGCTGGTACAGTACATCAACATGTTCCCGGCCGAGGTGCCGGCCCATGAAGACTGGGTGTGACCATCTGGCCGCTCAGCCGGCTACAGCATGTGCGGCGCGAACATCGAGCGGCGGCTGACGGCCTTGCCCGACACGGTGAACCGACCCTCACCCTGGCAATGCCAGGTGCGCAGCCGCCGGGGCCATGGGGCATCCAGGCGTGCACGGAAAGCTCGATACGCGGGTAATCGGTAGACTTGGAAGCCATGGTGGAGAGATCCGAGGGAGAAGCAAATCAATGAGCAAGGGGCGAATGTTTTCGTGGGCCATCGTGGTGATGCTCGCGCTGGTGCCCGTCAATTCGTTGCGGCTCTGGCTGCAGGGCGAGCCCCCGTCGGGCGCCACGCCGCTCGGGTCCGTGATCGGCGGCGCCGTCGCCTGGGGCATCGCGGGCGCCCTGGGTTTCTTTCTGGTGGTGAGCGCGCGTGGCATCCGCAAGCGCCAGGCCAGCGAGCAGCAGGCACTTGCGCGGCTGCAGGAACAACCCCTGGCCCCCATGGTCCCGCGGCAGGCCTTGGTGCGGCCCGGAGAAGTGGCCTATGCGGCGGTCCAGGCACACCTCAGGGAGGTCCATACCGTGGGTTATGAGACCGAGACCGCGGGCACCAGCCGTCCATCGCTGTTTGGCCTCGTCACCCACCACCGCAGCAACGCCACCAGCATCGCAGTGAATGAAGCCCTCATCGTCGCGACCGGTGAGCTGGTGGTGACCGACGAGCGCGTGATCTTCGCCGGCGACCACAAATCCTTTGCCCTGGCACTCGACACCCTGGTGAACATCAGCGGCTACACCAACGGTTTCACGCTGAGCGATGGCCGGGCAACCCACACAGTCCTCATAGAAGACCCCTACCAGCACGCCGTGTTCCAGTTCACGCTCCAGAAAGCGCTGCACGCGATCGGCATGCGCTGACCATGGCGGCGCAGCGCTACCTGGGCGCTGCCGCAGCCACGCGCCAGATGGCATTGCCCACGTCATCGGCCACCAATAACCCGCCACGCCCATCCATGGCCACACCCACCGGCCGGCCGTAGGCATCGCCCTCAGGGCTGAGAAAGCCCGTGAGCACATCGATGGGCATGCCGGAGGGCTGGCCATCGGCGAACGGCACGAACACCACCTTGTAGCCGCTGAGCGGCTTCCTGTTCCAGGAGCCATGCTCACCAACGAAGGCGCCGCTGGCCAGTTGGGGCGCCAGCGCCGGCGCCTGTGCAAAGGCCAGGCCCAGGGGGGCCACGTGCGAGCCCAGCGCATAGTCGGGTGCCAGGGCCTTGGCCACCAGGTCCGGCCGGGGCGGCTGCACCCGCTGGTCCACATGCTGGCCGTAGTAGCTGTAGGGCCAGCCGTAGAAGGCGCCATCCTTCACCGACGTCAGGTAGTCAGGCACCAGGTCGCTGCCGATCTCGTCGCGCTCATTGACCACCGTCCACAGCGCGCCCGTACCAGGCGCCCAGCCCAGGCCATTGGGGTTGCGCAGGCCGCTGGCAAAGATGCGGTGGCTGCCGCTGGCGCGGTCCACCTCCCAGATGGCGGCACGGCCCTCTTCGGCCGCCATGCCGTTCTCGCCCACATTGCTGTTGGAGCCCACGGTCACGTAGAGCTTGCTGCCGTCGGGGCTGGCGATGAGGTTCTTGGTCCAGTGGTGGTTGATGGGGCCGCCGGGCAGGTCCAGCACCTTGGTGCCCGGCGTGGTGATGCTGGTCTGCCCGGGCTCGTAGGCAAAGCGCAGCACCGCATCGGCGTTGGCCACGTAGAGGTCCTTGCCGACCAAGGCCATGCCGAAGGGGGAGTTCAGGTTCTGCAGGAACACGCTCTTCGTCTCGGCCTTGCCGTCGCCGTCGGCATCGCGCAACAAGGTGATGCGGTTGGCCGAGGGGCGCTTGCCGGAACCGGCCTTGCCCATCACCGTCTTCATGACCCAGCCGCGGATGGCGCCGAACACTCCGCCCGATGGCGCACCCTCGCCCTTGGGTGGCGCCTGGCTCTCGGCCACCAGCACGTCGCCGCCCGGCAGCACCATCACCCAGCGCGGGTGGTCGAGCCCGGTGGCCAGCGGCGTGACCGACAGGCCCGGCACGGCGGCAGTGGGCATGGCGCCCTCGGGCCAGCCCTTGGCAGGCGCGATCTTGAGCGTGGGGATCAGCGATGGGTTGGGCACCGGCAAGGTGGGCGACTTGCCCATGCCCTGCTCGGGCGAAAGGATGGCGGTGTCGCCGCAGGCGGCCAGGCTGGCCGCCAGCACGGGGCCGGCCAGAAGCACCTGCCAACGCAGCGATGTCGAAGGAAAGGAAAGTGGCATGGCATGGGCCTTTGGTCAGAGGGATGGATGGCACGGCGGCAAGGCCGCACGGACCTGCACCGGGCAGTGTGGAGGCGTGGGCCTGCGTGCCCTGTCAGCCAATCGCGCAAAATGCGCGGCCCGCGTTACATTTGCGCTACCCCCCAGGCCCTGCACAGGCACGGCAAGCACACCACCATGAGACTCAAGACCGTCGTCCTGTTGGCGATCATCCTGTTCATCGGCTTTTTCGCGGTCGAAAAGCTGCGCGTGGGCCGCGTGGACAAGAAGCTGCAAGGCCAATCGGCCACGCAGCAGGCCTTTGCCGAGGTGCCGCAGCAGACCGCTACCAGCGCGCCCGCTTTCGCACTGCAGGGCTACCAGGTCAGGCCGCTGGCGCAATTCGCCATCCGCGCCCGGGTGCTCGGGCGCGAGGAATACTCCTTCGGCCGCGAGGCCGACCTGTCCCCCGTGGACCTGGCCCTGGGCTGGCGGCGCATGGCCGAGCCGGCTGTGTACGAGCCGCTCAACATCACCCAGGGCGGGCGCTGGTACCGCTATTCCTGGTCCAACCAGCCGCCGATTCCGCTGCAGGAGATCATCGAATCCTCGGCCAACATGCACCTGATCCCGGCCAACCCGGCCGTCGAGAGGGCGCTCAGGAAGGCGCGCAAGGGCAGCTTCGTGCGCATCACCGGCCAGTTGGTGGAGGTCACGCACCCCGGCGGCTGGCGCTGGACCAGCTCGCTCACCCGCTCGGATTCGGGCGCCAACTCCTGCGAGCTGATCTATGTGGAGACGGCGCAGGTGGAGTAGCCCCTTCGGTGCGTTGAAAAGACGGAAATCCACCGACAAGGTGTCCAGATGTGACGCCTGTCGTTTCCGTGGAATTTTTCACGGTTTTTTGGTGTCGTCGTCAGATCTTTTCGGACTATCCGATAGGGGAAGTTCGGCTTCAGTGAGCTGCCAGTGCCATTCGCAACTCGTAGTTGCTGGGTGACTGGTATCCCAGTGTGGAGTGCAGCCTGACGGGGTTGTAAAAGCCCAGGATGTAGTCCGCGATGTGAGCCTTGTCCTCGGCATAGTTTGCATAATCGCGCTGCCAGACCCGCTCTACCTTCAGATTCAGCAAGAACCGCTCCAACAGATCCAGCACAGCACGGCGAGATAGAGCCAGCCACTGCGCGTGCGCACATAGATGATGTCGCTCACCCATGCCTGGTTGGGTCTGGCCGGCTTGAACTGGCGCGCCAGTATGTTGTCTGCGACGGCAAAGCCATGGCGGCTGTCGGTGGTGTGCGGGAACTTGCGCCGCCAGCGCTCTCGCAGACCGTTGGTGCGCATCAACTGGCGTGCTATGTGGCGCCCAACAGCCCACCCTTGCAACTTCAGCTGCGCACCAGCCAGAGCGGCTGATGCCAATAACCCTGCACCATTGGCTTACCGAGGCCTTCTGCGCCTGTGCTTGTGCACTCACCAGGTCCTGAATCATTTCATTTCCCGGGCGAAGAAGGCCGACGCTTTTTTAGCAGCTCATTGTCCGACTGCAGTTGCCTGACTTGAGATTTCAATTGCCTATGCGCTGCTGCTCGGCCGTCAGTGGCTTACCAATGCCTGGACGCCCGGCCGCCTCTTCGTCGTACTGCGCAAGCCGGCGGCGCGCCGCGCTGTCCACCAGGTCCAGATCCTTGCAGACCCGGCCTACGCTCAGGTCCTGCTCTCGGATCATCTTGACCACTTGCAGCTTGAAAGCCGCGTCAAAGACTCGGCGCTCTCTTTTGTCTTTCATGTTTCGTCATCTCCTTTGGGGTCTATGGGCCCCTATCGAGGTGTCCTATTTCTTTGGACCATGACACTACCAAGTCGCCAGCGGATTTGCGGGGTATTGGGTTACGGTAAACGCACAGTGCTCAAGCCTGCCAAACTCCGCCACAACGGAGGCAAACATGTTGATACAACTGATCTACGCGAGCCGATGCTCGCGCGTTCTGGGGCCTGCAGATGTCAAGGACATCCTGAGTGCATCGCAGCGCAACAACACCCGCGCAGGCATCACGGGTGCGCTGTGCCTGAACAACGGCATATTTCTGCAACTGCTCGAAGGCGACCGTACTGCGGTGAATGCGCTGTACCACCGACTGCTCAAGGATGACCGCCACCGCGACACGGCGATCCTGGACATGAACGAAATCCCGCACCGCCGCTTCACGGGCTGGTCCATGGGGCTGATTGCATCACTTGAAACCAATCGGCAGTTGTTCCTCAAATACTCCGGCACGGCGGATTTCGACCCGTACACCATGGGCACGGCAAGCTTGCGCAGCTTCTTCGAAGAGATCCTGCAGAACGTGCGCTGGCTCGAGTAGCCGTCTTGACGCACAGAGGGACCAAATACTCGCCGAGGAGCTTGTCCCCCTCATTGGCTGAGCCACTGCGGCTGAGTAGTCAACTTCTGCGCCCCGCGGCGGTTTATGGGTGGGCTATGCGCTAGGGAAGATCTGCGCCTTTGGAACGAGCCCTGACTTTAAGCCATCGCTTCCAACGCAACGACCCTGATCCCCAGCCTTCCAGGAACCACCCTCCAACCACGGGGATTGCTATTGGGCAAATAGATTTTACTAATCAGTTATTTTATGACCTGATGGTATATTCGTTATTAAATGTAAACACCTATGCGACGGCGGACGCGTTGTCGACAAGCCGGTTTTTCCATCGTCGTCACCGTCCCCCTCTAAGGCACTCTTCAATGCATACGTGGAAAATCAGTCACCGTCTCATGGCCGGCTTTGGCCTGGTGATCTTGGCCTTGCTGGGCATGTCGATCTACAGCGTGATCATCGCGCGAGGCATCGATAGCGCATTGACGGCCAACGCTACACAGAACGCGGCGATCCAGCGGGTGGCCATCAACTTTCGGGGCTCGGCCCATGACCGCTCCATCGCCGTGCGCGACGTGGTGCTCGCTCCCAGCGAGGAAGCGCGGAAAAAGGAGATTGAGTCCATCGCGAGGCTGGCCGATTTTTATGCAAAGTCGGCCGCCCAGCTGGATGCGGTACTCAAAGCTGCCAGCCTGGTTCCTCCTGAGGTTGAACCTATGGTGCAGGCACTAAAGGACATAGAGGCACGCACTGTGGCCACCACTGTCAAAGTCGTGGCATTAATGCAGTCTGGTGACCGCGCCGGCGCAGAGGCCTTGCTTTGGACTGAAGCAAAGCCGCAATACGAACAATGGCTGGCAGCCGCCAACAAGCTGATCGACTACGAGGAAGCCCGCATCATCAAGAACAGCAACACCGCCAACCAGGATGCCAGCCAGTTCACAGGCGTGATGCTGTCCATCACCTTCCTGGCCGTGCTGATCAGCGTGGCGGTCACCGTGACGGTTTCGCGAAGCATCGGCCGCGAGCTGGGGGCCGAGCCCAGCGAGGTGCGGTCCGTCGTGCAGGCCATTGAGCAAGGCAACCTCACGGTGCCCGTGCAGGTCAGGCCTGGCGACACCAGCAGCGTGATGGTGGCGGTGCGGGACATGCAGCAGCGGTTTCATGAACTGGTGTCGGCAGTGCGCGACAACATCCAGGAACTGCGCGTCACCAGCGACAATATCGGCAGCGGAAATCGAAATCTGGGCAACCGCACTGAGCAGGCTGCCAGCAGCCTCGAAGAAACGGCTGCCAGCATGGAAGAACTCACAGCCACCGTGCGCCAGAGCGCCGACTCGGCC
>NZ_JBKDTZ010000128.1:0-23135 GCF_046339755.1 Acidovorax sp.
GCCGTAGGCCGTGACCATCTCGCGCAGCGTGACCGGGCTGGTGCCCAGGGCCAGCGAAGGCACCAGCTCCAGCTTGCTGCCGGCTTCTTCGCCGGCCACCACGTAGCTGGTCTTCTTGCTCACCGAGCCCGAGACCTTGGCGCCCGCGGCTTCGAGCATGTCCTTGGCGGCATCGCGGCCCAGCGTGGGCAAGGTGCCGGTGAGCACGAAGGTCTTGCCGGCCAGCACCTGGGGGATTTTTTCGCCCTTGGCCTGCTCCTGCCACTTCACGCCGCAGGCGATCAACTGCTCCACCACCTCGCGGTTGTGCGGCTGCTGGAAGAAGGTGTGCACGCTCTGCGCGACGATGGGGCCCACGTCGGGCACCTCCAGCAGTTGCTCCACGGTGGCCGCGGTCTCCAGCGTGGCGCCCATCAGTGCATCGAGCGTGCCGAAATGCTTGGCCAGGTCGCGCGCGGTGGATTCACCCACGTGGCGGATGCCCAGGCCGAACAGGAAACGCGCGAGCGTGGTCTCCTTGGACTTCTCCAGCGCGGCCAGCACGTTCTGCGCCGACTTCTCGGCCATGCGCTCCAGCGCCACCAGCGAAGTGAGCCCCAGGCGGTACAGGTCGGGCAAGGTGCGGATCACGTTGGACTCGACCAGCTGGTCCACCAGCTTGTCGCCCAGGCCTTCGATGTCCATGGCGCGGCGCGCCGCGAAGTGCAGGATGGCCTCCTTGCGCTGCGCGGCGCAGAACAGGCCGCCGGTGCAGCGGTGGTTGGCCTCGCCGGGCTCTCGCACCACGTCGCTGCCGCACACGGGGCACTGCCTTGGCATGCGGAAGTTGGGCACATAGACCGGGCGCTGGCCGGGCATCACGCCCACCACCTCGGGGATCACGTCGCCCGCGCGGCGAACGATCACCGTGTCGCCCACACGCACCTTCTTCTTGCGGATCTCGAACAGGTTGTGCAGCGTGGCATTGGTCACCGTGACGCCGCCCACGAACACCGGCGCCAGGCGCGCCACGGGCGTGAGCTTGCCGGTGCGGCCGACCTGGATGTCGATGCCCTCCACGCGCGTGGCCATCTCCTGCGCGGGGTACTTGTGGGCCACGGCCCAGCGCGGCTCGCGCGTCTTGAAGCCCAGGTCGCGCTGCAGGTCCAGGCGGTTGACCTTGTAGACCACGCCGTCGATGTCGTAAGGCAGCGCGTCGCGCGAGGCGCCCACCTGCTGGTGGAAGGCCACCAGTTCTGCCGCGCCCTGGGCCACCGTGACCTGCGCCGCCACCGGAAAGCCCCAGGCCTTGAGCCGCTGCAGCATGTCGTAGTGGGTGGCGAACACGGGGCCGCCCTCCCCGGGCGGCGTGATGGCGCCCAGGCCATAGGCAAAAAAGCTCAGCGGGCGCTGGGCGGAGATGTCCGAATCGAGCTGGCGCACCGCGCCGGCCGCCGCATTGCGCGGGTTCACAAAGGTCTTGCCGGCCTGCTCGCGCTGGCGCTCGTTGAGCGCGTCGAAATCGGCGCGGCGCATGTAGACCTCGCCGCGCACTTCGAGCAGCGGCGGCACGCCGGCCGGCAGGGTCAGCGGGATCTGGCGGATGCGGCGGAGGTTGTGCGTCACGTCCTCGCCCACCTCGCCGTCGCCGCGCGTGGCGGCCTGCACCAGGCGGCCACCTTCGTAGCGCAGGCTCATGGCCAGGCCGTCGAACTTGGGCTCGGCCACGTACTCGATCACCGGGTCGGACTCGGCCAGGCCCAGTTCGCGGCGCACGCGCGCGTCGAAGGCCTGTGCGCCCGTGGCCTCGGTGTCGGTTTCGGTGTGGATGCTGAGCATGGGCACGGCATGGCGCACCGGAGCCAGGCCGTCCATCACCGCGCCGATCACGCGCTGCGTGGGCGAGTCGGGGCTCATGAGGTCGGGGTGGGCCTCCTCCAGCGCCTGCAATTCGCGAAAGACACGGTCGTACTCGGCGTCGGGCACCGTGGGCTCGTCGAGCACATAGTACTGGTGCGCCCAGAGGTTGAGCTGGGCACGCAGCGCGTCCACCGCATCGGCGGCCTCGGCGGGTTGCAGGGGCAGCGCGCCGGCTGCGGAGGCATGGGAAGAATCAGTCACCACGGATGGCACCCAGGAAAGTGGGAGGCTCGTGCACCTCCACAGGAATATTGGCAGGCATGGCGCGCCGCAGGAAATCGACCACGCGTGCATCGTCGCGCGTAAATCCGGGGCGCACTTCGGTAGGCTCCCCCGCATGGCGCTCGAACACATAGCTGCGCTGGCCGGGCGTGCCCTTGATGACCAGTTTTCGCAGCCCGGCCAGCGGCACCTGCACATGGCCTGGCCCCACATTCATCGGCAGGCTCAGCAAGACCTCGGTGTCGTCGATGCGCACCAGCGGCCTCCCCATGGGGCCGAACCTGCGACGTTGGCGCCAGCCGGCGATGGCCGGAGCGAGAAAGAGCCCGACATACATCAGGCTGAAGTAGTTGAACCTGCCTGACGACAGGTACTGCCGGTAGGTCACTGCAGCGACCACTAGGCAGCCCAGCACGGGCAGCCAGATGTCGAGGACGGCATTCGACGGGCGGAAAAGTCCTTGCGGTGTTTCCACCACCGGGGGAAACAGCATCTGCCACCAGCGCATGAAAGCTCCTTTTGGCCACGTACTCCGGCCACTCAACTGAACAGCCGCCGCGCCAGCACCGAGCCGGCCGACAGCTCGCGCCCGTCGAGCTGGTCATAGAGCAGTTCCAGGTCGCCGGCAATGGGGTCCATGGCCATGGCCGGCAGCGGGTGGCCGTTCTGGTCGCAGAGCACGCCATCCATGGCCTGGCACAGGGCGGTGGCCACTTCGCGCAGGCGCGTGAAGGGCTGCTCGCCGCGGTGCACCTGGGGCACGTCCAGGCTCAGCGTCACATCGCGGATGGCGGACTGGTCCGGGTCCTCGGCCAGCGCGGCCTGGGTGTCGTAGCCCAGCGTGAGCAGCGGCGGCAGGCCCACGCTGGCGGCGGGCAGCACCAGGCGGCCGGGCATGGCGCCGGCCACGAAGCCCAGGCGGGCGGCATTCTGGTGGATGTAGCCAGGGCTCCAGGCGGCCTGGCGTGCGCGCAGCATGAAGGCCAGCTGCGCATCGTGGTCGCTGGCGAACTGGTCGAGCTCGCGCGCGCGCGCCACTTCCTGCAGCATGTCGGGGAAATCCGGGGCCGCGTTCACCGCATCGGCGAAGGACTGGGCCTTCATCACGAATTCCGAGCACTCGATCTCGTTGAGCGCGCCCATGCGGTTGGCCAGCTGCACGCCGGCCTGGAAGCTCTGGTAGCGCTGGCCGGGCGACGGTGTCTCCCACTGCTGCGTGGCCTCGTTGTAGCCCTCGATGGCGAAGGGCTTGCTGCCTGCGCGGCGCGTGGGCGGCATGGCGGCCAGCGCGGCATCGCCCGAGACGATGAGCTCAGGCTGCAGGGTGGCGATCACGTCGATCAGCGGGTCCAGGCCCGGGCGGCGCTCCAGCGACATCGGCGGCACCGGCATCTGCAGCGAATCGAGCACGTCCACTGTGTGCACCGAGGGGTCGGGGCCGCGGTCCAGGCTCTCCAGCTCCGCCGCCGTGAGCTGGCTCGCGCCGGCATCAAAGCCGGGTTCCTGGCGCAGCGCCGGGTCGGAGCGGTCGGGCCCGTGCTCGGGCTCCTCGGGCGACGCGCGCCGCGGGGCGTTGCGGTGCGACGTCCAGGCGTTGTAGGCGACGATGAGGGCCAGCACCAGGCCACCGATGATGGCAAGGCTCACTTGCAATGTGCTCATAGATCCTGTTCCAGCCCGCTCCAGCAGCCAGGGCAATGAAAATATGTCGGCGCCATCATGTCATGCATCGGCCATGGACAACGCCGATTCCATATCGACCGCCACGATGCGCGAGACGCCTTGTTCCTGCATGGTCACGCCGATCAGCTGCTCGGCCATTTCCATGGCGATCTTGTTGTGGCTGATGAACAGGAACTGCGTGCCCTTGCTCATGCTGGAGACCAGCTTGGCATAGCGCTCGGTGTTGGCGTCGTCCAGGGGCGCGTCCACCTCGTCCAGCAGGCAGAAAGGCGCGGGGTTGAGCTGGAAGATGGCGAACACCAGCGCAATCGCAGTGAGCGCCTTCTCGCCGCCCGAGAGCAGGTGGATGGTCTGGTTCTTCTTGCCCGGGGGCTGGGCCATGACCTGCACGCCCGAATCGAGGATCTCGTCGCCCGTGATGATGAGCTTGGCCTGGCCGCCGCCGAACAGCTCGGGGAACATGCGCCCGAAATGGCCGTTCACGGTATCGAAAGTGCCCGAGAGCAGCTGGCGCGTCTCGCCGTCGATCTTGCGGATCGCGTCTTCCAGCGTGTTCATGGCCTCGGTCAGGTCGGCGGTCTGCGCATCGAGGAAGACCTTGCGCTCGCTGGCGAGCTTCAACTCGTCGAGCGCGGCCAGGTTCACCGCGCCCAGGGCCGCGATCTCGCGGTGCAGGCGGTCGATCTCGCCCTGCAGGCCGGAGACACGCACATTGCCCTCGGCAATCGACTGTGCCACCGCCTCCAGATCGGCCTGGGCATCGGCCAGAAGGGTGGTGTACTGCTCCAGGCCCAGGCGCGCGGCCTGCTCCTTGAGCTGGAATTCGGTGATGCGGGCGCGCAGCGGGTCGAGCGAGCGTTCGAGCTGCATGCGCCGTTCGTCGCTGGCGCGCAGCTTGGCGGTCAGGTCGTCGTAGCCGCTGCGCTGGGCCGCAAGGGCCTTCTCACGCTCCATCTTCACTTCCAGCGCCGCCTGCAGGCCGCCCTGCGCGGCGGCATCGGACAGCCGGGCCAGCTCATCGCGCGCGCGTTGCTGCTCGTCGGCCAGCGAGGTGGCCTGCTGGTCTGCGGTGGCGATGGAGCGGTTGAGTTCGGCGCGGCGCGCCTCCAGGCTGCGCTGCGAGAAGGTGGCTTCCTGGGCCTGGCGCTCCAGCGTGCGCTGCTGCTCACGGCAGGCGGCCAGCTTGCGTTCGGCCTCGATCACGCGGTCACCCAGCTGCGCCTCGCGCTCCTGGCTGTCGGCCAGCTGCATGTCCAGCTCTTCGAAGCGGGCCTCGGCCGCCACGCGGCGCTCCTGCAGGTCAGCCAATTGCGCTTCGATCTCGGCGATGTCGGCACCGATCTGGGCGCTGCGCGCACGCGTCTGCTCGGCCAGCTGGGTCAGGCGCAGGGTCTCGACCTGCAGCTCGTGCGCACGGCCCTGGGCCTCGGTGGCCTCGCGGCGGGCGCCCACCAGGCGTTGCGAGGCGTCGGCATAGGCGGCTTCGGCGCGGACCAGGGCAGTGCGCGACTCCTCGGCGATCAGGGCCTGGGCGCGCAGTTCCTTTTCGAGGTGCTCGATCTCCTGCGCACGCGCCAGCATGCCCGACTGCTCGGAGTCCTGGGCATAGAAGCTCACGCTGTGGGCACTGACGGCATGGCCCGAGGGCACGAACACCACCTCGCCCGGCTGCAGCGTGCCGCGGCGGTTGAGGGCTTCATCGAGCGTGGGGGCGGTATAGCAGCCCTGAAGCCAGTCGACCAGCACGGCGCGCAGGCCGGCATCGTGGATGCGCAGCAGGTCCGACAGGCGCGCATGGGGCGAGGCTACTTCGGGCGTGCCTGCCGAGGGCATGCTGTAGAAGGCCAGGCGGGCCGGGGGTGCATCGGTGCCGCCCGAGCCCAGGAAGCCGCGCACCATGTCCAGGCGCCCTACTTCCAGCGCTGCCAGGCGCTCGCGCAGGGCGGCTTCCAGGGCGTTTTCCCAGCCCTTTTCGATGTGGATGCGGCTCCACAGGCCTTGCAGGCCATCGAGGCCATGCTTGGCCAGCCAGGGGCGCAGCTTGCCATCGGTCTTGACCTTTTCCTGCAGGGCCTTCAGGGCTTCCATGCGCGCCGACAGGTCGGCCTGGCGCGCGCTTTCGCTGTTCACGGCCTGCTGGCGGGTGCGGCGGTCGTCGTCGAGCTGGGGCACCGCCTCCTGCAGCTCGGCCAGGCGGGCCTCGGTGGTTTCGGCCAGCTCCTTGGCCTCGTCCAGCTGCTCCTGCAGGTTGGCCAGGCGCGCCTCGTCGGGTGCGGCCAGGGCATTGCGATCAGCGCGCAGGCGCTCGTAGCGGCCGTCGAACTGGCGGCTTTGCTCATCGATGCTGCGCTGCTCGGCCGCCAGCACGCCGATCTGCTGCTGCACCTGCACCACGCTGGCGCGCTGCTCGCTGGTGCGGCTTTGCGCCTGGCGCAGGGCTTCTTCCAGGTCGGGCAACTGCATGGCCTGCTCTTCGACCTGGGCGGCGAGCAGCTCGGCACGCTCCTCGGCGTCCAGGCCGGCGCCGGCGAGGTTTTCGAGCTCGATGTCGGCCTCTTCCTTGCGTGCGGCCCACTGGGCGATCTGCTCGGCCAGGGTGACCAGGCGCTGCTCCACGCGCAGCCGGCCTTCCACCACGTAGCGGATCTCGGCCTCCAGGCGCCCCACCTCGGCCGTGGCCTCGTAGAGCTTGCCCTGGGCCTGGTTGACCTGGTCGCCCGCGGCATAGTGCGCCTGGCGGATGGTCTCCAGGTCCGATTCGACCGCGCGCAGGTCGGCCATGCGCGATTCAAGGTCATTGACGGCCTGCAGGCCATCCAGGCGCACCTTGGCCTGGTCGGCCTCGGCATCGGCGCGCTTCAGAAACCACAACTGGTGCTGCTTGAGCGTGGCGTCGGAGTGCAGCGCGTTGTATTTGGCGGCCACCTCGGCCTGTTTTTCGAGCTTTTCAAGGTTGGCGTTGAGCTCCCGCAGGATGTCTTCCACCCGCGTGAGGTTCTCGCGCGTGTCCGAGAGGCGGTTTTCCGTCTCGCGGCGGCGCTCCTTGTACTTGGAGACACCGGCCGCCTCTTCGAGGAACAGGCGCAGCTCTTCGGGGCGCGACTCGATGATGCGGCTGATGGTGCCCTGGCCGATGATGGCGTAGGCGCGCGGCCCCAGGCCGGTGCCCAGGAACACGTCCTGCACGTCGCGGCGGCGCACCGGCTGGTTGTTCAGGAAATAGCTGCTGGTGCCGTCGCGCGTGAGCACGCGGCGCACCGCCACCTCGCCGTACTGGCCCCACTGGCCGCCAGCGCGGTGGTCGGAATTGTCAAACACCAGTTCCACGCTGGCGCGGCTGGCCTGCTTGCGCGTGGTGGTGCCGCTGAAGATCACGTCCTGCATGGACTCGCCACGCAGCTCGCTGGCCTTGCTCTCGCCCAGCACCCAGCGCACGGCGTCCATGATGTTGGACTTGCCGCAGCCGTTCGGCCCCACCACGCCCACGAGTTGCCCCGGCAGCATGAAGTTGGTGGGCTCAGCGAAGGACTTGAAGCCGGATAGCTTGATGGAGGTGAGGCGCACGTGTCAGGGGCAGGCGGGAAATGGGCGGCGAACGAGCGCCAGACGGAAAAATACCGGCCAAATGTAAAGCGGGATGATACCGCGCCGCCTGGGGCCTCCCGCCCGCCCAAAGGCCCTGCCGGCCGCTGGCCGCGCATCCAGCGGCAATATTTAACAAATACCGGCTCTATCGCTGGCCTGGCATGCCGCGGCAGCTATCAATTTTGCACGGGCGGGCGCGGCGGTGCATTCTTCTGGCGCACCAGTTCCTCGAACTCGGCCACCTGCAGTGGCGGGCTGAGCAAATAGCCCTGCCAGGCGTGGCAGTTGTTGCGCGCCAGGAACTCGCGCTGCGCCTCGGTCTCCACGCCTTCGGCGATCACGCGCAGGCCCAGGCTGGTGCCCAGGGCCACCACGGTGCGGGCGATGGCCGCGTCGTTGGGGTCGGTGAGCACGTCGCGCACGAAGCTCTGGTCGATCTTGAGCTGGTCCAGCGGCAGGCGCTTGAGGTAGGACAGCGAGGAATAGCCGGTGCCGAAGTCGTCCAGCGAGAAGCCCACGCCGTAGGCCTTGAGCTGGCCCATCTTGGCGATGGTGTCCTCCACGTCCGAGAGCAGCAGGCCCTCGGTCATCTCCAGCTTGAGGCGGTTGCCATCGGCGCCCGTGCCCGCCAGCGCGGCCAGCACCTGGGCCACGAAGCCGCTCTGGTGGAACTGCCGCGGGCTCACGTTCACCGCCAGGCCCAGGCCGGCCAGGGCCGGGTCCTGCGCCCAGCGCGCCAGGCGCTGGCAGGCCACCTGCAGCACCCACTCACCGAGCGGCAGGATCAGGCCGTTCTCCTCGGCCAGCGGGATGAACTGCGCGGGCGAGACGAAGCCATCGCGCGGATGGCGCCAGCGCAGCAGCGCCTCGGCGCCGGTGATGCGGCCGTGGTCGATCTGCGCCTGGTAGTACAGCTCGAACTGGCCCTGGGCCATGCCCACGCGCATGTCCAGCTCCATGGCCGCGCGGGCGCTCACGGCGGCCTGCATCTGCGGGTCGTAGAAGCGCAGCGTGTCGCGGCCTGCCGACTTGGCCTGGTACATGGCCAGGTCGGCGCGGCGCAGCAGTTCGTCCACCGTCTCGCGCACGCCGCTGAACAGGGTCACGCCCATGCTCAGCGAGCTGTGGTGCGCCTCGGGCCCCAGGGCATAGGGCTCGCGCAGCACGGCCAGGATGCGCTGGCCGGCCTCTTCGCAGCGCGCGGCGGCCTCCTCGGGTGTGGCGCCCAGGTCCTCGAGCAGCACCACGAACTCATCGCCGCCCTGGCGCGCCACGGTGTCGTCCTCGTGCACGCAGGCGCGCAGGCGGTTGGCCACCTGCATCAGCAGGGTATCGCCCTTGTCGTGGCCCTGGGTCTCGTTCAGTGTCTTGAAGTTGTCCAGGTCGAGCAGCAGCAGCGCACCATGGCTCTGGTGGCGTGCGCTGGTGGCCAGGGCCTGCTGCAGCCGGTCGATCAGCAGGCGGCGGTTGGGCAGTTGGGTCAGCGGGTCATAGTAGGCCAGGCTCTTGATCTCGTCCTCGGCCGCCTTGCGCTGGCTCAGGTCCTGCAGCGTCACCAGGTGGTCGTCGCCGATGCGCACCCCGGACACCTCCACCGGGCGTACCACGCCATCATGGCAGCGGATACGGTACTCGGCAGCCGCGATGACGCCGTCGCCATCGTCCGCGCGCTTGCGCTCTTCGCGCCAGGCGTTGCGCATGACCTCGCGCTCCTCGGGGTCGGGGTAGGCCCGCTCCCACCATACGTCCACATTTGGCACGTCCTGCTGGGTGTACCCACAGATCTGCAGGTAACGCTCGTTGCGGAACGAGATGGTGCCGTCCTTCTGCACCAGGCACAGGCCCATGGGCAGGCGCTGCAGGATGCCGCGCAGGTGCGCCTCGTTGCCGCGCAGCGTGTTCTCCATGCGCTTGCGCTCGCTGATGTCCTGCGCCACGGCGATGTGGAAGTCGGGCGAAGCGCCGGGCGCCCACATGGGCGAGACGGTCAGGTCCACCCAGATCTCCGTGCCGTTCTTGTGGAGGTACCGCTTTTCCATGCGGTACTCGCTGATCTCACCCGCCTTGAGCCGCTCGAGCTGGGCCAGGTCGCGCGCCAGGTCGTCGGGCGGGCTGATGGCCTGGATGTCCAGCGCACGCATCTCGGCCACCGTGTAGCCCAGGATGTCGCAGTATCTCTGGTTGATGCGCACGAAGCGGCCGGTGGCGGTTTCGGTCTGGGCCACGCCCACGGCCGCCTGGTTGAACAGGGCGCGAAAGCGGTCCTCGCTCTCGCGCCGGGCCTCGTCGGACACCTGCGCGCGCGCCAGGGCCAGGGTGCGCTGGCGCGCCAGCAGGGTCACCAGCGCCGCCAGCAGCAGCGAGACGATGGCGCCTGCCCCGCCGGCCGCCCAGGGCAAGCTGCGCTCGGACAGCGACAGCAGCGACTGCGTGGGCATGAAGACCAGGCGCCAGCGCCGGTCGTGCACCAGGATGTCGCGCTCGTAGGCCGCAGCCCCGGGCATGGCCTCGGCGGTGGGCGGCAGCAGTACGCGCACCGCCGTGTCGGTGCTGCCGGCACGGGCGGAGCCCTGGTCGGTGATGGTTACGGAGATGCCGTTGAGCAGGCCCTCGCCGCGCATGAAGCGCACCAGGTCGTAGACGCGGATGGTGGCAGCCACGGCCCCGATGAAGACCTGGGGCTTGAGGTCGGGCACGCCGGAGCGGTCGAACACCGGGACGCGGATCACGAAGGCCGTGCGGTGCGCCTGCTCCTGCACCAGATCGAACGGAGCCGACGCCACGGTGTGCCCGCTGTCGCGGCTGTACTGCATGGCCGCCAGGTTGGTGGGCTGGGCGCGGATATCGAGGCCCAGCACGGCCTCGTTGCCCTGCATGGGCCACAGGTATTCGGCCACGAAGTATTCCGGACGCTCGCCGGGCGGGCGGATCACGAAGTCGGGATAGCCGGCCGGGTTGATGGAGGTGTCGGCCCGCACGCGCGCTTCGTAATCGGCTTTCTCTGCCAGGGTCACCCGGCGCGTGAACGACAGGTTGCGCACGCCGGGGTAGCGCTCGGAAATGTCGAGCTCACTGGCCACCCGTTCGAATTCAGCGCGCGTGAGCCCCGGGTTGGCCGAGAACAGCCCGCGCAGGCCGTGCACGATCTCGGTGTGGGAGGCTATGCTCTGGACCAGAGCATCGGTGAACAGCCGCGTCTCTTGCGTCAGGCGCGCCTTGGCGACCGCATCGACCGCGTCGGCCTGTTGCCGCGCCAGGCCGAAGCTCAGCAGCAGCCCGGCCGCAGCCACACCCAGGCCAGGCAACCAATGCCGGTAGAAGCCGTTGAGGGAGAGCAGAGCCATTCAGAGCAGGGTAGTCAGCGAAAGCCGGACAGGGTTGCACACGGCGAGCCAGGGCACCGCCGCAACAGCCCATGAGGATAGCGGGATTCAGACCCTCCATCCGCAAGCATGGGGCCACATCTTGTAACAGCACCGCTGTTTTCGACGTACCGTTTATGCAACATCTGGGGGCGGATTTTCACGGTGCTCCTGCAGCCACCGGGTAGGGGGCAAAGCGGCTTCGATTCTCATTCACATCCAACGCCCGGCCGATGGGCGGAAAGGCGCGCTGCGGGCAGGCCTCGCGCTCGCAGACCTTGCAGCCCATGCCGATGGGCACGGCCGCCTCGGGGTCGGCCAGGTTCAGGCCGCGCGAGTACACGAGCTGCGCAGCGTGGCGCACATCGCAGCCCAGCGCCACCGAGAACTCCTTGCCCGGCGCGCCCCAGCCCCCTGCCCCGCCGCTCCCGCGCGAGACGGTGCGCGCCACCCAGAGGTAGGCACGCCCGTCGGGCATGCGCGCCAGCTGCGGCACGATGCGCCCGGGCTGGGCAAAGGCCTCGTACACATTCCACAGCGGGCAGGTGCCACCGATCTTGCTGAAATGGAAATGCGTGGCCGACTGGCGCTTGGAGATGTTGCCCGCCCGGTCCACACGGATGAAGAAGAAGGGCACGCCGCGAGCGCTGGGCCGCTGCAGCGTGGACAGGCGGTGGCACACGGTCTCGAAGCCCACGCCGAACTGGTGGCCCAGCCGGTCGATGTCATAGCGCACCGCCTCGGCCGCCTGCAGGAAGGCGGTGTAGGGCAGCAGCAAGGCGCCGGCAAAATAGTTGGCCAGGCCGATGCGCGCCAGCGCCCGTGCCTGGTCTCCCGACAGCCCGGCCCCATCGGCCAGGCGGCGCAGCTCGGGCCCCATCTCCAGAAAGGCCAGTTGCGTCGCCATCTGGAAGGCACGCTGCCCGGTTTCGAGCCCCTGCGCCAGCTGCAGCACGCCGCTGCCGGGGTCATAGTGGCGCTGGGCTCCGCCGGGCAGTTCGGCGGCCGTGGCCACGTGCACGCCATGGGCAGCCTGCAGGCGGCGCGCCAGCCCCTCGTCAGCCCGGCCGGGCTGCAACGCCCACTCGCCCGCCAGCCGCTCGGCCGCGGCGTCCAGCTCGGCGATGTGGTTGTGGCGGGCAAAGAAGAAATCGCGCACCTCCTCATAGGCCATGGGCTGGTGGCCGGCACTGGCGAGGGCGCCGCTGCGGCCGTCACCCAACTGGGCGCTCAGCGCGTCAAGCCGCTCCAGCGCCTGGCGATGGCGCTGGTGCAAGGCCAGCAGGCTGCGCGCCACGGCGGGCATGCCCGAGGCCAGCTCGCGGATCTCGGCCAGCGACACGGCCTCGTGCTCGGCGCCCGGCCCGGCCGGCGTATCGGCCAGCACCTCGCGCAGGCCGGTGATCAGGCGCGCCTCGTCGTCGTCGGAAAAGCGCTGCACGTCCACACCGAACACGGCGTTGATCTTGAGCAGCACCGGCACCGTGAGCGGGCGCTGGTTCTGCTCCAGCTGGTTGAGGTAGCTGGCCGACAGTTCGAGCGCGCGCGCCAGCGCAATCTGCGTCATGCCACGCTCCTCGCGCAGGCGGCGCAGGCGCACACCCATGAAGGTCTTCTTCACGGCAGGGCCACTTTCGCGGTCGGATTTATTCGCAAAATTCGCAATTCATGCCTTTCCTGTTCGCAATTGTTCGCCAATTCAGTCCTGTATCGGTGGAAAGGTTTTGCGTACATTGCGAATCATGCAACAACCCAGCGCCCTGCACCAGCCCATGCATTTCACGGAAGTGGTGTTCCCCGAGCGCAGCAACCACTACGGCACGCTGTTCGGCGGCCAGGCCCTGCTGCTGATGGGCCAGGCGGCCTTCGTCACGGCCAGCCGCCATGCGCGCTGCGCGGTGGTGATGGCGCGCTGCAGCGAGGTGCAGTTCATCGCGCCCGTACCCCAGGGCCAGGCACTGCAGCTGACCGCACAAGTCGTGCGCACCGGCACCAGTTCCATGACCGTTGAAGTCCACGGCAGTGCCGAGAACCTGCACACCGGCCAGCACCAGCCTGCGCTGCGCGGCGCCTTCGAGATGGTGGCGGTGGACGGCACAGGCCGTCCAAGGCGCATCTGACCCCTTTCCCGTTCCGATTCCCCACCAGGAGACATTCCCCATGAGCGACACCCTCGCCACCGGCTTCAAGCCCAAGAAATCCGTCGCCCTCTCGGGCGTGACCGCCGGCAACACGGCGCTGTGCACCGTGGGCCGCACAGGCAATGACCTGCACTACCGCGGCTATGACATCCTGGACATCGCCGATGTCTGCGAGTTCGAGGAGATCGCCCACCTGCTGGTGCACGGCAAGCTGCCCACCACTGCCGAGCTCAAGGCCTACAAGGCCCGCCTCAAGGCCCTGCGCGGCCTGCCGGCCAATGTGAAGGAGGCGCTGGAGCAACTGCCCGCCAGCAGCCACCCCATGGACGTGATGCGCACCGGCGTGTCCGCCCTGGGCTGCGTGCTGCCAGAAAAAGACGGCCACCACACGCCAGGCGCGCGCGACATCGCCGACCGGCTGATGGCATCGCTCGGCCCCATGCTGCTGTACTGGTACCACTGGTCCACCCAGGGCCGGCGCATCGAGGTGGAGACGGACGACGACTCCATCGGCGCGCACTTCCTGCACCTGCTGCACGGCCAAAAGCCACCGGCCGCGTGGGAGCGCGCCATGCACACCTCGCTCAACCTGTATGCCGAGCATGAATTCAACGCCTCCACCTTCACCGCCCGCGTGGTAGCCGGCACGGGCAGCGACATGTATTCGTGCATCACCGGTGCCATCGGCGCACTGCGCGGGCCCAAGCATGGCGGCGCCAACGAGGTGGCGTTCGAGATCCAGAAACGTTACGACAGCGCCGACGAGGCCGAGGCCGACATCCGCCGCCGCGTGGAGGCCAAGGAGGTGGTGATCGGCTTCGGCCACCCGGTCTACACCGTGAGCGACCCGCGCAACGAGGTCATCAAGCGCGTGGCGCGCCAGCTCTCCGAGGACGCCGGCACCACCAAGATGTTCGGCATCGCCGAGCGGCTGGAGACGGTGATGTGGGAGGTGAAGAAGATGTTCCCCAACCTCGACTGGTTCAGCGCCGTGAGCTACCACATGATGGGCGTGCCCACGGCCATGTTCACGCCGCTGTTCGTCATCGCGCGCACCAGCGGCTGGGCGGCGCACATCATCGAGCAGCGCATCGACAACAAGATCATCCGCCCCAGCGCCCATTACACCGGCCCGGAAGACCTGGCCTTCGTGCCCATTGCAGAGCGCAAGTAGAGTCGACACCGCCTGCCGCGCCACGCCCATGAACACACGATTCCGCAAGAACCTGCCCGGCACTGCGCTGGACTACTTCGACGCCCGCGAAGCCGTCGACGCCCTCGCGCCCGGCGCCTGGGCCAGGCTGCCCTACACCTCGCGCGTGCACGCCGAGAACCTGGTGCGCCGCTCTGACCCCGCCACACTGGACGCCTCTCTGCGCCAGCTGATCGAGCGTCGCCGCGACCTGGATTTTCCGTGGTTCCCGGCGCGCGTGGTCTGCCACGACATCCTGGGCCAGACGGCGCTGGTGGACCTGGCCGGCCTGCGCGATGCCATCGCCGACATGGGCGGCGACCCGGCCCAGGTCAACCCCGTGGTACCCACCCAGCTCATCGTGGACCATTCGCTGGCCGTGGAGTTTGGCGGCGACGACCCCGAGGCCTTTGCCAAGAACCGCGCCGTCGAGGATCGGCGCAATGCGGACCGCTTCCATTTCATCGAATGGACGAAAAAGGCGTTCCAGAACGTCGAGGTGATTCCGCCGGGCAACGGCATCATGCACCAGATCAACCTGGAGCGCATGTCGCCCGTGGTGCACGCGCAGGACGGCGTGGCCTACCCCGACACCCTGGTGGGCACCGACAGCCACACGCCGCATGTGGATGCGCTGGGCGTGGTCGCCATCGGCGTAGGCGGGCTGGAGGCCGAGAACGTGATGCTGGGCCGCGCCTCGTGGATGCGCCTGCCCGACATCGTGGGCGTGGAGCTCACCGGCAGGCCGCAGCCGGGCATCAGCGCGACCGACATCGTGCTGGCGCTGACCGAGTACCTGCGCCAGCAGAAGGTGGTGGGTGCCTACCTGGAGTTCTTCGGTGCCGGCGCCTCGGCGCTGACCTTGGGCGACCGGGCCACCATCTCCAACATGACACCCGAGTTCGGCGCCACGGCCGCGATGTTCTACATCGACGAGCAGACCATTGCCTACCTGCGCCTCACAGGCAGAGAGGCGCAGCAGGTGCGGCTGGTGGAGACCTATGCCAGGGAGACGGGCCTGTGGGCCGATGCCCTGGCCACGGCCGAGTACGAGCGCGTGCTGTCGTTCGACCTGCCCAGCGTGGTGCGCAGCATGGCAGGGCCGTCCAATCCGCACAAGCGCCTGCCCACGGCGGACCTGGCGGCGCGCGGCATTGCCGCCCCCTGGACGGAAACCCCGGGCCAGATGCCCGATGGCGCGGTCATCATCGCCGCCATCACCAGTTGCACCAACACCAGCAACCCGCGCAATGTGATCGCCGCCGGCCTTCTGGCGCGCAATGCCAATGCGCGCGGCCTGGTGCGCAAGCCCTGGGTCAAATCGTCCCTCGCGCCCGGCTCCAGGGCCGTGCAGCTGTACCTGCAAGAGGCCGGGCTGCTGGCCGAGCTGGAGCAACTGGGCTTTGGCATCGTGGCCTTTGCCTGCACCACCTGCAACGGCATGTCGGGCGCGCTGGCCCCGGCCATCCAGCAGGAGATCATTGACCGCGACCTCTACGCCACCGCGGTGCTTTCGGGCAACCGCAATTTCGACGGGCGCATCCACCCGTATGCCAAACAGGCCTTTCTCGCATCGCCGCCGCTGGTGGTGGCCTATGCCATCGCGGGCACGGTGCGCTTCGACATCGAAAAGGATGTGCTGGGCACCGACGCCCAGGGCCGCCCCGTCACTCTGCAGGACCTCTGGCCCAGCGACGCGGAGATCGATGCCATCGTCGCGCACAGCGTCAAGCCCGAGCACTTTCGCCGCGTGTACGAACCCATGTTCGCGCTGCAGCCCGATGCCGGCAAGGCCGTGAGCCCGCTGTACGACTGGCGGCCCGAGAGCACCTATATCCGCCGCCCCCCGTACTGGGAAGGGGCGCTCGCCGGCGAGCGCACCCTCACCGGCCTGCGCCCCCTGGCCCTGCTGCCCGACAACATCACCACCGACCACCTCTCGCCCTCCAACGCCATCCTGCCGGACAGCGCGGCCGGCGAATACCTGCACCGCATGGGACTGCCCGAGGAGGACTTCAACTCCTACGCCACGCACCGCGGCGACCACCTCACGGCCCAGCGCGCCACCTTCGCCAACCCGCAACTGGTCAATGAGATGGCCGTGGTCGACGGCAAGGTCCAGAAGGGTTCGCTCACCCGCATCGAGCCTGAAGGCCAGGTCGTGCGCATGTGGGAGGGCATCGAGACCTACATGCAGCGCGGCCAGCCGCTGATCATCATCGCGGGCGCCGACTACGGCCAGGGCAGCTCGCGCGACTGGGCCGCCAAGGGCGTGCGCCTGGCCGGGGTGGAAGCCATCGCGGCCGAGGGCTTCGAGCGCATCCACCGCACCAACCTGATCGGCATGGGCGTGCTGCCCCTGGAGTTCAAGCCCGGCACCAACCGCCTGACCCTCGGCATCGATGGCACGGAGACGTACGATGTGGTGGGCGACCGCCGCCCGCGCGCCGACCTGGTGCTGGTGGTGCGGCGCAGGAATGGCGAGCGCATCGACGTGGCCATGACCTGCCGCCTGGACACTGCCGAGGAAGTCTCGATCTACGAGGCCGGTGGTGTGCTGCAGCGCTTCGCCCAGGATTTTCTCGCCTCCACCACCACTACTCCACCCCAGCCGCAGGCCGCCTGACATGCCCCACGCACCCCAGATCCAGATCCCCGCCACCTACATGCGTGGCGGCACCAGCAAGGGCGTGTTCTTTCGCCTGCAGGACCTGCCCCCCGCAGCCCAGGCGCCCGGTGCCGCACGCGATGCCTTGCTGCTGCGCGTGGCCGGCAGCCCCGACCCCTATGGCAAGCAGACCGACGGCATGGGCGGCGCCACCTCGAGCACCAGCAAGGTAGTGATCCTCGCCAAAAGCACGCGGGCGGACCATGACGTGGACTACCTCTTCGGCCAGGTGTCCATCGATGCGCCTTTCGTGGACTGGAGCGGCAACTGCGGCAACCTGTCGGCCGCCGTGGGGCCGTTCGCCATCGCCCACGGCCTGGTGGATGGGGACCGCATTCCGCACGACGGCATCGCCACGGTGCGCATCTGGCAGGCCAACATCGCCAAGACCATCATCGCGCACGTGCCCATCTCGGGCCGGGCCGTGCAGGAGACCGGTGATTTCGAGCTCGACGGCGTGAGCTTCCCTGCGGCCGAAGTGCAGCTCGAATTCATGGACCCGGCCGCCGACGAAGACGGCGCGCGCGGTGCCATGTTCCCCACCGGCAGTGTGGTGGACGCGCTTGCCGTGCCGGGCGTGGGCACGCTGCGCGCCACCCTGATCAACGCGGGCATCCCCACCATCTTCGTCAACGCCGCCGACATCGGCTACACCGGCACCGAACTGCAGGACGCCATCAACGGCGACCCCGCCGCGCTCGCGCGCTTCGAGGCCATCCGCGCCCATGGCGCCATGCGCATGGGGCTGATCGCCTCGGTTGACGATGCGGTGCGACGCCAGCACACGCCCAAGCTGGCCTTCGTCGCGCCGCCGGCCGGCTATACCGCATCGAGCGGCAAGGCCGTGGCCGCCACCGATGTGGACCTGCTGGTGCGCGCCCTGTCCATGGGCCGGCTGCACCACGCCATGATGGGCACGGCGGCCGTGGCCATCGCCACCGCCGCGGCCATCCCCGGCACGCTGGTGAACCTGGCTGCGGGTGGCGGCGAGCGCAGCGCCGTGCGCTGTGGCCACCCCGCGGGCACGCTGCGCGTGGGCGCCGAGGCCACGCAGGCCAACGGTGCATGGACGGTGACCAAGGCCCTGATGGGCCGCAGCGCGCGCGTGCTCATGAGCGGCTGGGTGCACATCCCCGGCGACGCCTTCTGACCCCGATCCATTGACCATTCCACCTGCACCCATGTCCACCCGCAAAACCCTCAAAGCCCTGGCCGACTCGCGCCGCGGCGTCCTCGTTCCCGGTGCCTTCAACGCCCTGTCGGCCCGCGTGGTGGCCGACCTGGGCTTCGAGGCCATCTACGTCACCGGGGCCGGTGTCACCAACATGTGGTTCGGCCTGCCGGACCAGGCTTTCATGGGCCTCTCCGACATCGCCGACCACACGGCGCGCATCCGCGACGCGGTGGACCTGCCGCTGATCGTGGACGCCGACACCGGCTTCGGCAATGCGCTCAACACCTACCACGCCGTGCGCACGCTGGAGCGCGCAGGCGCCGACTGCATCCAGCTCGAGGACCAGGTCAGCCCCAAGCGCTGCGGCCACTTCAATGGCAAGGAGGTCATCGGCACCGAGGAGATGCTGGGCAAGATCAGCGCCGCCGTGGACGCCCGCCGCGACCCCGACACCCTGATCCTGGCGCGCACCGATGCCTGCGCCACCCAGGGCTTCGAGGCCGCCGTGGAGCGCGCCCAGCGCTTTGGCGAGGCCGGCGCCGACATCCTGTTCGTGGAGGCCGTGACCACGGCCGAAGAAATCCGCGCCCTGCCCCGGCGCCTGGCCGACAGGCCCCAGCTCATGAACATGGTGATCGGCGGCAAGACCCCCATCTTCAGCGCCGAGGAACTGGCCGGCCTGGGCTATGGCATCGTGCTCTATGCCAACGCCGCGCTGCAGGGCGCGTTGGCGGGCATGCAGAAGGCGCTGACTGTGCTGCGCGAGACCCAACGCATCGATGAGGACCCGGCCCTGGTGGCACCGTTCGCGGAGCGCCAGCGGCTGGTGCGCAAGAGCGAGTGGGATGGGCTGGAGAAGAAGTACCAGTGACACAGGGCATATGGCCATCAGCCGGGCGGCAGGTACAAGCAACATCGCTGGCGTCGGACTGCTCGCGCACACGGCGCACAACGCCTCGCATCAAATTCAAGCCTGCAGATAGGCCTGCACAGTTACCTGCTCAGCGGGGTGTTGTGCGATATGCAACAACACCGTTCGCACAATTTCTATCCGGTGGTGAAACGCGGAATGCTTGCAAAAGTGGAAGACCTCCGCCAGGGCACAGCCCTCGTGCCAGGTCGTCATCACAAAGCGCTCCTCGGGAATGTCCTCAAAATGGAACTCCTCGATCAGCGCCCAATCCACCATGTCGTCCCAAGAGCTGCAATCCTCGCCCCAGGCCATCATGTAAAGGCAGCCGGAACGCACCATCCAAGTGCTGACCTGCGCTTGCCAACGGGGATCCACACCCATCTCGGCAATGACGACCACGCGCCACGGAGCGCCATCCGCCGCATCGGGCATGCGGTCGCCAGGCTTCACATGAAGGTATGAAAGGTTCTGTCGCACAGACGAGCCTGCATCAATCGCCGTCAGAACCGCCTTCGTACCGGAACACTGTCAGGTGGGGAGAGTCATTGAACTGGGGCATCGCGTCCGCCAGATGCAGATGGCCGTAAGCGTCTCCCATACGGTCCATTGCATCAGCTGCAGACAGAAGGAATGAAGCCATTGCGCGCAGCTCCTCGGGAGTGGCCTCAAGCGTCACCTCGGCCAGCGTCTCGGAGATGATGTCTTGTGGGTCCTTGCCTTCGCCGGCATATCCGTGAAGTTTCATGCCTGCAGTCTAGGTCATACAAGGTTACCTCAAACGCCCCATTACATCCGCCGCCGTCTGACTGCGGCGCAGCCTTCCAAGAACGACCTGATTAACACAGAGCAGCAGGGATCGCAAAGACAGGCCTATCGAACCTCGGAGCAGGCCTCTATCGCGGACTGCAGGCAACCGAACCAATAGCCCTTGCGCTTGCTGTCGTGGAGCCCGTCCGCAAGTGCGTGCAGCGCCGGTAACAACAAGGGACTGGCCAGCTGCTCCGCAGCCTCCAGCTGGTACACCAAGCAATCGGGGCCCAGCTGCGCCAGCAGCTGGTCGACCACACGCGGATCGCGCCTTACAGCGAGGCCCACCAGGGCCTCGCCGCGAACGTCCTCATCGGCGTCGCCAAGGTTGTGCCAGAGCACCTCGCGCACCTGCGGCGTATCGACGGTCTGCTGGGTGCCCAGGCCGAAAGTGGCCCATTCGCGCACCTCGTGATCGGCATCCACCGCTAGGCGCACCAGTGCATCGATAGCGGTCGGCCCGTGGTAATGACCCAAGGCCACGGCCACATCCCAGCGCATCGCACTGTCGGCATGTCCAGCAAACTCGACCAGGCTCGCCAGAGCATCTGCATGCGGCCGGTGTCCCAGCCCTGAGACCGCGGCGCGGACCACTTCGGCATGGGCATCCTCCAGGCCCGCGAGCAGCAGCGCCTGCGTTGCCTCCAGGGCATAGGCAGGCGCGGACAGGCCCTCGGTGCGCCCGCGTTGCTGCAGCTGCGATGCGACATACAGACCCAGGGCGCGGCGTCGCCAGCTGCGGCTGGCGCACAGCGCACGCACCCCACGCAAAAGCGCGGGCGAAGCGCGCAGATGCAATTGCTGGATCGCCTTCCATCCCCGGTCGGTATCCCAGGCGCGCAGCGCCGTGCGCACCAACCTTTGCGATGTCCGCGGCGTGCCCAGATTCCTGGTGTTCCTTTTCACGGCTGCACCACCAGCATGTTCGCATCCCGCGCCAGCAGCCAGCGCCCCTGCTCCTTGCGGAACACGCTGAGCACGGGCCCCGCACGCACGATGGGCGCAGCGCCATCACGGGGCGTCACGGTCACCATGAGCTGCGATCGGGCAAACGCCCAATCTCCTGCCACCTGCACCTCCTGGATCTCGCTGTTGCCGTCGACCCGGGGCCCGGCATTGCCGGCCTGGCTCTGCATGGCGGCCCGGAAATCCGCTCTGGACATGGGCGCTTTGCCTGGCATGAGGAAAACCACGTCCTCGGTCATCAGGTCCATCACTGCCTCGGTGTCGCCGGCCCTGGTGGCGGACATCCAGGTAGCGACCAACTGGCGGATCTGATCTTCATCGCTCGGCATAAAAATTCTCTCCTGCAGGTCCACGGCCTGGCTCAGATTCCGTCACGCAGCAGCGCCATGGCCAGGCTATCGTGGTACGCACCATCCACCCGCACCGACCGGCGGCGAACGCCTTCCAGCTCGAAGCCCAGGCGTTCGTACAGAGCCCTGGCGTTGGCATTGTCGGCGCGCACGCTCAGCTCGATGCGGGTCAGCCCCCGGGCCCAGGCGCCATCGATGGCAGCACGCATCAATTGCGCACCGATGCCGCGGTGCCGCGCAGCGGGTATGAGCCCGATGCCCAGCGTGCCCACATGCGCCCGCGTCTGTCCCACGCCGGGCAGGATGTCGCACCAGCCCACAACCTGATTGCCCGCCAGCGCCACCACTTGGCACTGGTCGTTGGCGACGATGTGCTCGTAAAAAGCCCGCGAAGACTCCCAGGGCGGTGCTTCGGTGAAAGCCAGAAAGCGCTTCTCGCGCGCAACCATGTCGAGCGCGCGCCACAACCCTTCGAAATGCGCTGGTGCCACCGGTTCGATCAACACACCCATCAGACCAGACCTCCTTGCAGCCAGTCTACAGCGCTGCCGAGAACACCCAGCCGGCGGCCAGATCAGCGGGTGGGGCTGCGGCGATGGCACCCGTCGCATCGGCACGGTGCTTGTCCATGATGCGGTGCAGATTGCCCTCGATCCAGTCCACCAGGCCCTCGACCTGGCGCGCCACCTCGGTGCCCATGGGCGTCAGGCTGTATTCCACATGGGGTGGCACCACCGGGTGCGAGACGCGCAGCACAAAACCATCGCTCTCCAGCCAATGCAGGGTCTGGGCCAGCATCTTCTCGCTCACGCCGCCGACCTTGCGGCGCAGGTCGCTGAAACGGTGGGTTCCGGCCAGCAGGGCCACCAGCACCAGCACGCCCCAGCGGCTGGTCACATGCTGGAGCACCGCGCGCGAGGGGCAGTCGGGTGAAAACAGCTGGCCCCGCTGCAGCTTCTCGGCGATGCCTTCGCTGGCGTGGGCCTCGGCGGCGATGGGCAAAGCGTGTTCGGGCATGGGGTACTTACCTTTATGTACGTACTTACGAAAAGTTAGCTTGCCCGCTATTGTGCCTCCTCTTTCTTTTCCAACCAAGGTTTTTCACATGATCGCCATCACCGGAGCCACCGGCCAGCTCGGCCGCCTCGTCATCCAGTCCCTGCTCAAGACCGTGCCGGCCGCGCAAATCGTCGCTGCAGTGCGCAGCCCCGACAAGGCCCAGGACCTCGCCGCCCTGGGCGTGCAGGTGCGCAAGGCCGACTACACCCAGCCCGGTACGCTGGATGCAGCGCTCCAGGGCGTGAGCAAGCTGCTCCTGATTTCATCGAGCGAAGTGGGCCAGCGCACGGCCCAGCACAAGGCCGTGATCGACGCCGCCCAACGTGCCAAGGTGCAATTGCTGGCCTACACCAGCGTGCTGCGGGCCGACAGCTCCCTGCTGGGGCTGGCCGCCGAGCATGTCGAAACCGAAGCCCTGCTGCGCGCATCGGGCCTGCCCACCGTGGTCTTGCGCAACGGCTGGTACACGGAGAACTACACGGCCAGCGTTCCTGCAGCCCTCGCCCATGGTGCCGTGCTGGGCAGCGCGGGCAATGGCCGCATCGCCTCGGCCGCGCGCGTGGACTATGCCGAGGCCGCCGCAGTGGTTCTGGCCACGGAAGGCCATGCGGGCCGCGTGTACGAATTGGCGGGGGACAGTTCCTACACCCTGGCAGATCTGGCTGCAGAGATTGCACGCCAGTCAGGCAAGCCCGTCATCTACAAAGACCTGCCCGAGGCCGATTACCAGGCGGCCCTGGTACAGGTGGGCCTGCCGGCGGGCTTTGCCGCCCTGCTGGCCGACTCCGACGCCGCAGCGGCCAAGGGCGCGCTGTTCGACGATGGCCACCAGCTCAGCCAGCTGATCGGCCGGGCTACGACGCCGCTGGCGGTCACGGTGACCGCAGCGCTCAAGGGCTGATGGGGTGCAGGGGCCAAACCAACGGCCCCCCCTTTTTTCGGGCGCTCTCGAGGCAATTCGCGTTTTCGGTCGCCCCAAAGACAAAACCCCTCAGTTCAAACGAACTGAGGGGTTTTGAGGGCTGTAAGAGCCTGACGATGACCTACTTTCACACGGGAACCCGCACTATCATCGGCGCAAAGTCGTTTCACTGTCCTGTTCGGGATGGGAAGG